>CAMWQD010000125.1 GCA_947176325.1 uncultured Bacteroidales bacterium
CCACGCCCCCCGCCGCACGCGGAGATACCTTCAATTCCTTTTCCTGCAAGGTGCCGCGATGCACCGCCTCGAAAAGTTCCGCCAAATCGCTCTCGATACGGGGCAGCATCACTTCGGTCTCCGGGTCGCCGGGACGCACGTTGTATTCCAATACGAAAGGTTCGCCCCGCACCACAATCAGACCGATGTAGAGGAAGCCCGCATAGGAGATATGTTCCTGCCGCAGCTGCGCCAAAGTGGGTTGAATGATGCGGGTTTCCACCTTCTTCATCAAGGTCGGGTCGGCCCAGCGCACGGGCGACACCGCCCCCATGCCCCCCGTGTTCGGCCCGGTGTCGCCCTCCCCCGCCCGCTTGTAGTCCTTGGCCTCGGGCAAAACCTTATATCCTTGCCCGTCTGTAAGCACGGTCACAGACAATTCCTTTCCCTCCAAAAAACGCTCTATCACCACGCGCTGCCCCGCCTCCCCGAACTTGCCGCGCCGCATTTCCTCCAAGGCCGCGCAGGCGCTTTCGTAGTCGGGCTCTATCAGCACGCCCTTGCCGGCGGCCAAGCCGTCGGCCTTGAGCACATAGGGAGGTTCGAGTTTCTGCAAAAACCGCTTGGCCTCCCGCAGACCGCCGTCTGTGCCAACGCCCCCGCCGTATTCCACCACCTTGCCTTTCGAGTTTCTGCGCACCTCCGCTTCCCGCAATTCAAACACCTCATAGTCCGCCGTAGGGATTCCCGCCCGCTTCATAAAAGCCTTGGCGAAAGACTTGCTGCCCTCCAAGCGGGCGCCCTCCTTTCCCGGCGCCACAACCGCCAACCCGCGAAGACCGGCGTCGGCGGCAAAGTAATCGCGTATGCCCCGCACGATAGATTCTTCCGCGCCCGGCACCAACATATCGATTCCGTTTTCGAGAACAAACTCCTTCACCTGCGCGAAATTCAGAGGGTCGAGCCCCACGTTCCGCGACACATACACCCTCTCCACACGCGGGCTCGCGGCCAATTTCCAGGCCAAGGCCGATTCCCTGCCTCCGCTTCCTAAAATCAATATCTTCATTTTCGTATCCGTTGAAACAAAGGTAATGAATTATTGTTTTTTTCTCGGCTTAAAACTATCTTTGCGTGCTTAAATCAGTCTTACGATGAAAAAGATTTTCGGAAAGATAATCCTCGCCTCGTGCGCCTTCGCCGGCGTGGCGGCCTTGTTCTCCTCCTGCAAACCCACCCCCGACGACCTCACGCTCTACGGCGCATGGGAAGAAAAGCACTATGCCGTCTACGACACCAACATGGCTTCCTTCTCCCAGCACCGCATGCTGTTGGACTGCCCCGGCAACGTCACCGACTCTCTCGGCAACACTTTCAAGGGCGGCACTTTCTCGCTTTTCATCAAGTCCACGCACAAGAGATCGTTGAGTTCCTATCTGAGCGGCATGAAGGACAGCACTTTCGTCTATCAGGAATATGTACAGGGACAGTATCGTGTGGACGATACCCGCCACCTGCTCGATTTCGACGGCAGATACTATGTGGATTCCCTCTTCTCCACCGAGGCCGACAGCAGCAACACGGAATATGCTTTCGGAAAATTTCAACGCAACGCCACGTATAAGTTGAACGACAAGTTCATGATTCTGTCCATCAGCGACAGTCTCTCCAATCCCAACAACATCCGTCCCGTCGACCTGAATCATTTTTACCCGGTGGGCACTCCCTACAACTGCTTCTAATCTCCGGCGCGGCGCACGGCCGTGCGCACGGCAAGACGCCACCAGCGAACCGGCAGACATAAAAAAACCTCGGAACATTCGTTCCGAGGTTTTTTATTTCCCACCTGCGCAGGACTACGCATCCACATTGGCATAGCGGGCATTCTCCTCGATAAACTGACGGCGGGGTTCCACATCGTCGCCCATAAGCATCGAGAACACGCGGTCGGCTTCGGAGGCGTTCTCTATGGTCACCTTCCGCAAGGTGCGGAACGCGGGATCCATGGTGGTGTGCCACAACTGCACATCGTTCATTTCACCCAAACCTTTATAACGCTGCACCGTCACATTCTTATACTTGCCGCCCTCGCTCAACTCGTTCACCAAGGCCACGCGCTCTTCCTCCGTCCAGCAGTAACGCTCGTCCTTGCCGCGTTTCACCATAAACAGAGGCGGGGTGGCGATATACACGTAGCCGTTGTCTATCAACTCGCGCATGTGGCGGAAGAAGAATGTGAGAATCAGCGTCGTGATATGGCTGCCGTCCACATCGGCATCGGTCATGATGATTACCTTGTGATAGCGGAGCTTCTCCATGTTCAGCGCCTTGCTGTCCTCGCTCGTGCCGATCGAAACGCCCAGAGCGGTGTAGATGTTCTTGATTTCCTCGCTCTCGAGAACCCGGTGCTGCATGGCTTTCTCCACGTTCAGAATCTTGCCTCGCAACGGCAGAATGGCCTGAGTCTTGTGGTCACGCCCCTGCTTGGCGGTTCCGCCTGCCGAATCACCCTCCACAAGGAAAAGCTCGCAACGGGCGGGGTCTTTTTCCGAGCAGTCCGAAAGTTTTCCGGGCAGTCCGCCGCCCGAAAAAACACTCTTCCTCTGCACAAGTTCGCGGGCCCTGCGGGCGGCGTGACGCGCCGTGGCGGCCAACACCACCTTCTCCACAATCATCTTGGCTTCCTTGGGGTGTTCTTCGAGGAAGTAGGCCAACTTTTCGCCCACCAACTGCGACACTACAGCCGAAACCTCGCTGTTTCCCAACTTGGTCTTGGTCTGACCCTCGAACTGCGGCTCGGACACCTTCACCGAAATCACGGCGGTGAGCCCTTCGCGGAAGTCGTCGCCCTTGATTTCAATCTTCTGCTTGTCGAGTTTGTCGAGCATACCCGACTTGCGCGCGTAATCGCCCAAGGTCTTGGTGAGCCCCAGACGGAAACCCGTGAGGTGTGTACCACCCTCTATCGTATTGATGTTGTTGACGTAGGAATGCAGGTTTTCCGAAAAACCGTCGTTGTATTCCATGGAGAGTTCCACGGGAATGCCGTTCTTCTCGCCCTCGATATAGATGGGTTCCTCCATCAATACCGTGCGGTTGGCGTCGAGATAGGTGATGAAATCCTTGAGACCTTGCGCCGAATAGAAACTCTCGCTCTTGAAGCTGCCGTCGTCGTTCTTCTGCCTACGGTCGGTGAGGCTCAGGCGCAGCCCTTTGTTCAGGAACGCCAGTTCGCGCAGACGGGCGGAAAGAATGTCGTAATTGTATTCGGTAACGGAGAAAATCTCGCCGTCGGGCTTGAAAGTCACCAACGTACCGCGTTCCTCCTCGGTGGAGGTGCCGGTTTCCTTTACCGCATAGAGAGGCTTGCCCTTCTCGTATTCCTGCACGAAATGCTTGCCGCCGCGGAAAACGTCCACCTGCAAGTGGGTGGAAAGGGCGTTGACGCAAGAAACGCCCACACCGTGCAGACCGCCCGAAACCTTATAGGTGCCCTTGTCGAACTTACCGCCGGCATGCAACACCGTCATCACCACCTCCAACGCACTGCGTTTTTCCTTGGGGTGCATATCGGTGGGAATACCGCGGCCATTGTCGCGTACCGAAATGGAATTGTCCTCGTGAATGGTAACCTCCACATGGGTGCAGTAGCCCGCCAACGCCTCGTCGATAGAGTTGTCGACCACTTCATACACCAAATGGTGCAGACCCCGCACGTTTACGTCGCCGATATACATGGCGGGACGCTTGCGCACGGCCTCCAAACCCTCCAAAACCTGAATGTTCTGGGCGGTATAGTTGGACTGCTCTTGTTGCTCTTTTTCTACTTCGCTCATAATCAACAGATTACAAATTTTCTACAAACATACAAAGATAGCGATTCGTCCGCATTTCCGCAAGCCTCCCCCCACCATTTATCAACAAAAAGCAACCAACTTGTAAACAGGAGCGCTATTCCTTTATGATTTTGAGAAATCCCGTTTCATTGTGGCCTGTCGTCCAACGGAAAACATAGATTCCCGATGCCCAACTACGGCAGTCGATTTCCGTATCCTTGCCACTGCCCGACATAACTAATTTTCCCGAAACGGAATACACCCGCCACTCTTTCAGTTCAATATCGCTACTGATTTTAAACCGGTCGCGTAGCGGGTTGGGTGATATAAATACTTGTTGAACAGCCTTATTATCTTCTGTACCCACCGTATCTTCTGTACCCACAGTAGTCTTCCGAATACCTCTGACATGGCAGTGCAAAGAGCCATAAGCCCTCGTTGAGGCCAACACATATTTCATCGTAAACGAATCCTTCTGCACTCGCCCATCTCCATTGACATACAAGTACCATGGTTCATCATCCATACCGCCCCCCAAGCTGAATTTTTGTGAAAACGAGAAACTCCCATTATGGTTGGACGTTGCCAACACAAAATCAGGAATACCGTGAGCAGGTATCAAGAAACGGATATCGTGGTCTGCATCTTCGCATATTTCCAAGGTTATCGTGTAA
>CAMWQD010000126.1 GCA_947176325.1 uncultured Bacteroidales bacterium
GGCCACTACCACTGATTCTCCAAGCTTTGCTTTTTGTATCAGCATCTTGCGCTGTGCGGATATGATACCTTGATGAATACGTTCAAATAACGCTATTTCTTCTTGTTCTGTCATATCGTTCTATGCGGGTAAATCTTTTCTTCTTGCGAAGTTACTAAAACTTTAGCCTATTCATCCAAAGTGCCTTTTGGGGCTCTTTGAACGCAATTTATATACCTATTATACAACCCTGTACAACCACCCTCTACATTTTACGCAGTGCGTTGAGTAAAACGGTTTCTTCACGCCTAAAGAATTGAAAATATTCCGTATAACGGTATGTTCTCTATGCCAATATTCTCACGATAGGGAAGAACAGATACTTTGTAGGCTTGTTCGGGGTTGTAGGTTTGGCGGAATTGCGTAAAGCTCCGCGAGCGCAGGTTTTCGCCTGATTTCACTTCGATAGGTATCACTTTCCCTCCTTTCTGAATGATGAAATCCACTTCCGAGGTGCTGCGTTCATTCGTCCAATAGCCGATATAATCGCAGGCGGCGCAAGTGAGTTCCTGCATCACGAACTGTTCGGTCAACGCACCCTTGAATTCGGTAAAAATCCGATTGCCGTCTAACAAGGTTCGGGCTTCCATGCCGGTTACCGCACAAAGCAATCCTACATCCACCATAAACAACTTGAAAACCTGCATATCCTGATAGGCTTTCAAAGGCAGGCGCGGCGCGCTCACACGATGCGATTTAAGCACCAATCCGCAATCATAAAGCCACATAATCGCCAGCTCGAAATCTTTGGCGCGAGCCCCCTCCCTCAACACGCCATAAACGAATTTCTTGTTTTCCTTGGCCAGTTGCGCCGGCAAACTATCCCACACCATATTGATACGGGGAACCTGCGCATGTGGCGCATGTTTTGAAAAATCCGCCTGATAAGAAACGAGTATCCCCGATTGAATCTCCCTCACGGCGGCGTAATCCTGCGTATCTATCCACGTCTGCACTGCTTCGGGCATCCCTCCCACATAGAGATAGGTGCGCACATAACGCAAAAGTTCTTCATGAAAAACGGCTAGGCTCTCCCACTGCCGGTTTTCAATCGCCTCCCGAAGTTTTTCCTTGCCGCAGGCCTGAAGAAACTCACCGAAAGAAAGCGGATGCAAGTCTAAGAAATTCACTTTCCCAACGGGAAAAGACTGATTTTCGTGCAAAGAGATACCCAAAAGCGAACCGGCGGCTACCACGGCATATTGCGGCGCGTCCTCGCAGAAATATTTCAATGAGGTCAAACCACCTGCCACGGCCTGTATCTCATCGAAGATAAGCAAGGTGTTCCGGGCATCGATGGTTTTGTCGGTATGCAGTTGAATGGTATTGATAATTCTCTCGATATTATAGTTTTCCTCAAACAACTGCCTGAAACGCGGCTCATTTTCGAAATTGATGTAAACGGTATCCTTAAAGCAAGTGTGTCCGAATTCTTTCATCAACCAAGTCTTGCCTGTCTGACGGGCGCCCCGGATAATGAGCGGCTTTCGGTCTTTCTTTTGTTTCCACACCAATAAGCCGTTTAAAGCATCTCTTTTCATGAATCATCCTTTGTTTTCCAACTGCAAAGATGCCGAAAACTTTTCGCTTTACAAAAATTATCTCGATAAAAATGTAATACAACAACACTTTTATCAAGATAAAAATGTACAAAGTTTACACTTTTATCAAGATAATAGGCCGAAATCGTATACGGGTCTATTGTCGGTGAAGCCGCTTGAAGAGCAGGCGGAGGAGTTCGCCGAGCCAGAGGACAAGGGAGGTGGAGGCGATGATGAGGAGCCAGTTTTCCCAGCCGATGCGCACCACGTTGAACATTTCGCCGCCGAAATGCACAATGGCCAGCTGTCCCGCCAAAATAAGCAGCAACACAGGCAAAAAGCCGTCGCCCTTGCCGAAAAGTTGGTGGAAAGCCGAGCGCTTGCTCAAGAACGCCTTGGCGTTAAACATATTCCAAAATTGCAGCATCACGAAAAACGTAAAGAATATAGAACGCTCCACGGGCGAAATCCCCTCCCGCTCGAGATGAAGTCCATCGAAGCGGAGAAAGTCGCGGAAAAAGGCTCCAAACGAAAAATCGCGCAACGAAACCACCTCTTCGAACTTAAAATATTGCATCAAGCCGAAAAGCACCAGAAACAGCACGCACCCCACCCCGATAATCTGCCGCCGCATAGGTTTGATGAGGATATGCGCGTGAATGTCGCGGGGCTTGTCGTTCATCACGTCGGGATTGGGCGGAAGCGAAGCCAAGGCCATGGCGGCGAAGGTATCCATGATGAGATTGACCCAAAGCATCTGCGTCACCGTGAGCGGCTGTTCGGCATCCATCAACGCCCCCAGCATCACAATCAGACACGCCACCACATTCACCGTGAGCTGAAAAAGAATGAATCTCTGCACGTTCTGATAGAGCGACCGCCCCCACATCACCGCCGACACAATGCTTCCGAAAGCGTTGTCGAGAATGGTGATGTCGCTCGCCTCCTTGGCCACCGAAGTGCCGTCGCCCATCGAAAGACCCACTTGGGCGGCGTTGAGGGCGGGCGCGTCGTTGGTGCCGTCGCCGGTAACGGCCACCACCTCTCCATTTTTCTGCAAGGCCCTCACCAAACGTTCCTTATCCAACGGACGCGCCCGCGAAATAATCTTCAAATCTCCCACACGCTCCTGCAATTCCTCGTCGGAAAGCGCGGCGAACTCGGGCCCCGTGATGCGGTTCCTCTCGCCGTATTCCGGCTTCCACAAATGCACCTGACGGGCGATTTCGGTGGCGGTGGCGGTGGTATCGCCCGTCACCACCTTCACGTCTATGCCCGCTTGCAGACAACGTTGAATGGCATCGGGCACATCCTGCCGCACAGGGTCGGAAATGGCCGCAAAACCCATGAAACGGAGCGTAATACCCGGTTTAATCCTCCCCTCCTCAAAACAAGACCCCTCGGAAAGAAGATCGGCCACGGCGAAACCTAACGTGCGCATGGCGCGGTTCTGATAGGAAAGCAAGCGATTTTCGAGCTCAGGGCCGAGCAACCCATCCATTTCACAAAGCCCCGACACAATTTCGGGAGCCCCTTTCACATAGAGCAGACGCTTGCCGGGAAACAAAGTAGAACGCACCACGGTGGCCATATATTTGCGCTCGGTGGAAAAAGGCAACTGTTCCTCTATCGTCACACTGCCCCGCAGCGCCTCGTAATCCTCGCCCTGTTCGCGCAGCCACAGCAACAACGCCCCTTCGGTGGGATTGCCTATCACCTTGGGTTTAGACGCATCCGTATCATCCAAAAAAGCCGTGGAATTGGCGGCCATGTTTTCTTTAAGAAGATTTGAGAGGAGGACTTTTTCTTCACTGAGCCACACCTCGCTCACCCGCATCTGATTTTGCGTGAGCGTGCCCGTTTTGTCGGTGCAGATGACCGTGCAGGCGCCCATAGTCTCGCAGGCGTGCATTTTCCGCACCAAATTGCGGTCTTCGAGCATACGCTTCATGCTCAACGCCAACGACAGCACCACGCTCATGGGCAAACCCTCGGGCACCGTAACCACAATCACGGTGACGGCCACCATAAGCGTGTTGAGGATTTCGGCCCCGAACTGCCACCACGTTTCGTAGCGAGCTTCCATAGGCGAGAGCAAAAGCATCGCCGTGCGCCCCGCCAGGATGATGCCCGCCACCCAATAGCTGATTTTGGTGATGAGCCCGCTCAATTTCTCCAGTTGCAGGTTGAGCGGAGTCTGAATGTTGTTCTCGATTTGCGAACCCGTGTATACCTTGCCGTATTCGGTTTGGTCGCCCACGGCCTCCACCCGCATCACGCCCCGCCCCTCCATAACCGTGGAGCCGCGCAGAACCCTGTTTGTGGGATAGGTGGCCTCCTTGTCGAAATATTCCTCTTGATGCGATTTATCCACGATAGGTTCGCCCGTAAGCATCGACTCGTTGACGCGCAAGGAAAGCGAATCCAAGAGAAGCCCGTCGGCGGGAATTTCGTTGCCGGCCTCGAGCATCACCACATCGCCCACCACCACGTCCTTGCGGAAAATTTCCTGCACGCGGCCGGAGCGAATCACCTTTACCTGCACTTCGTCGTTTACCTGATTGAGTATGTCGAATTTACGATTGGCTCTGTGTTCAAAATAAAAGCCCACGCCCGTGGAAAGCATCACGGCCACAAAGATGCCTATCGGCTCAAAGAACACGCCCGCCCCTTCGCTGCCGGAGAAATACTGAAAGCACGACACCCCCAACGAAAGCAGCAACGCCACAAGAAGAATGCGGATGATAGGGTCGCGGAATTTCTCTAAAAACAATTTCCAAGCCGGCGTTCTTGCAGGAGGGGTGAGGACATTGCCGCCGTGTTCGGCGCGGCTCTCCTCCACCTCCCGTTCGGAAAGTCCTTGAAACGGTTTACCTTGTTGCATAACAACGTGAAAT
>CAMWQD010000127.1 GCA_947176325.1 uncultured Bacteroidales bacterium
TATCGCAACGCGCAACCCAATTCGTTCTGCAGGTTGGCGGTGATTTTCTCCATTACCTTTTCGATTTGCTTGTCGGTGAGGGTTTTGCCCTCGTCCTGAAGGATAAAGCTCACCGCATACGATTTCTTGTCTTCGGGCAGGTTCTTACCCTCATACACATCGAACAACGACACCTTGCGCAACAAGTTCTTCTCGCTCTTGCGCGCCACGGCCTCGATTTGCGCAAAGTCGACGCCCTTGTCCACCAACAAGGCCAAATCGCGGCGCACTTCGGGAAAACGGTTCACCTCCCTGAACTGAGGCGCCTTGCGGGGCATGGCCTTCAAGACGGCATCCCAGTCGAAATCGGCATAGAACACCTTTTGCTTAATGTCGAAAGCCTTGCAGATTTCGGGAGCCACCTCGCCGAACCTCACGCCGGTCTTGCCCCCGGGCAGTTCCATGCGCAGACCGTAGAGAAATTCGCTGTCGTCCTTCAGTTCGCTCACCTTGCACGAAAGCGTATCCAGACGCAGGAATTTCCAAAGCTTCTCCACATACGCCTTCATCGCGTAGAAGTCGAAAGGCTGTTCGGCTTCCTGCCATATCTCTTCGTTGCGGTTGCCGCAGAGCCACATGCCCAAGTGATTTTCCTCGCGGTAGCGTCGGGTCACGTCTTTTGCGGCGGCCTCACCGGTTTCCGCCGTGCGGAAATACGTGCGGCCGAACTCGTAGAACCGGATGTTTCCCTGCTTGTGGTGCAGGTTGCGGGCCACACCGGTGAGGCCGCCGAAGAGCAACGAAGTGCGCATCAGGCTCATTTCGCGGCTCAACGGATTGAGCATCTTCACGGTGTCCTTCAATCCGAATTTCTCTATATAGCTTTCCGAACACAACGAATTGTTCATGATTTCGTAGAAACCGCCGGCGGAAAGATAGTCGGAAACCTTCGTCTGCACCCGCTCGTTCTCCCCGCTCTTCACAGGCACCACGCCATACGAAATGCGGTTGTGCTCGGAAATGCGGTTGTAGCCATAGATGCGCAGGAATTCTTCCACGAGGTCGGCGGGGCGGGTCACGTCGGTCTTGTTGCAGGGCACGGTCACTTCAAACGTGATGTCGCATGCGTCCGAACCCCCGTTGGCGGCCACTTCCATTTCCAAGGCGCGCAACACCGCTTCCACGGTCTCGGCCTTCATTTCCTCGCCGATAAGACGGTTCAGATAATCTAAGGTGAAACGGATTTTGGCGCGTTCAAAAGGTTTGGGATATATGTCGGTGACGGCGGAGTCGATTTCCGCACCCGCCACTTCCTTGAGCAAGAGGGCGGCACGTTTGAGCGCGTAGAGGCAGATTTCGGGGTCGCAGCCTCTTTCGTAGCGGAACGAAGCGTCGGTGCTGAGCGCATGCCGGCGGGCAGTCTTGCGGATGCTCACGGGGTTGAAGTAGGCGCTTTCCAAGAACACCTCCGTGGTGCTGTCGGAAACCCCTGCGTCCAAACCTCCGAACACGCCCGCGATGCACATGGGCTCGCTTTCGTTGCAAATCATCAGGTCGTTGGGGTCGAGCGTGCGTTCCACGCCGTCCAAGGTCGTCATCTTCTCTCCTGCGTGGGCATGGCGCACCACGATGCGGTTGCCCTTGATTTTGGCGCGGTCGAAGGCATGCATGGGCTGGCCGGTCTCCATGAGCACGAAATTGGTTACGTCCACCACATTGTTGATGGGCCGCAATCCCACGCTCGACAAGCGTTTCTGCAACCATTCGGGCGAGGGGCCCACCTTCACGTTCTTCATGCACAGACCGCTGTATCGGGGGGCGTCGAGGGGCGCGTCCACCTGCACTTCCACAGGCACGCCGTTGCCTTCCTTAAAGTCGGTTACGGAGGGATATTTGAGCGAAAGGGTGCGGTGATTGCGGATGTTCTCCAAGGCCACCAAATCGCGGGCCACCCCTATGTGGGAGGTGGCGTCCGAGCGGTTGGGCGTGAGGCCGATTTCAAACACCGTCTCGCTTTCCAAATGGAAATATTCGGCGGCGCTCATGCCCACGGGCGTATCGGGAGGCAACACCATGATGCCGTCGTGACTTTCGCCCACGCCGATTTCGTCCTCCGCGCAAATCATACCCAACGAATCCGCACCGCGCAGTTTCGATTTCTTGATGGTGAAACTCTTGTCACCGTCGTAGAGCACGGTGCCCACCGTAGCCACAATCACTTTCTGACCGGCGGCCACATTGGGCGCGCCGCACACGATAGGCAGGGGGTCGCCCGAACCTACGTTCACCGTGGTCAGGTGCAGGTGATCCGAGTCGGGGTGCGGCGCGCACGTCAGCACTTCGCCCACCACAAGGCCTTTCAAACCGCCGCGTATGCTTTCCACTTCCTCCACCGCGTCTATTTCCAGCCCGCAGTCGGTAAGCAGACGCGAAGTCTCCTCCACGCTCAGATTCAAGTCGGCATACTGTTTCAACCAAGAAAATGCAACTTTCATATCACGCAATATTGAATGAACAAAGATACGAAAAAGCCGAGAGCAGATACAATTTCTTATATTTGTTCCCCAAAACATAAAACTTTACGTTATGAAACGCACCCTTGCCCTCCTTTTCGTTCTGTTCCTCCCGAGCCTTTTCGCTCCCCGCGCCGTTTCCGCGCCGCTTCTCCCCGAGGAATATACCAGCGAAGTGGCTATGATTAAGCCTGGAACGTATCCCAAATTAATGGTCATTAAATATTTCGATGCCATAGACAAGGGTCTGGAAGTGGCGGTCGGCGCCCCGCAGGAGAGCGTCTACGAAATCCGCTACAACGAACAGCACCTACCTTACCGTTTCAGCGAATACACCACTTCGGGCGACCTCAAGGAACAATACGACCGCACCTACAACACCAACGGCGTGGTTACCGCCGAAACCAAGCGGGGCGCCGACCGCTATGTGAAGATTTCCAGCGAATATACCTACGAGAACCCCAAGCAGGCCAAGACGATGCGCAGTCAGAAAATCTACAATGGCGACAAGAATTTAATGTATACCGAAACCTATCAACCCGATAAAAAGGGTAATATCTCCTCCTCGCGCCGCGTCAATGCAAAAGGCGAGGTGGTGTATTCCTACGAATACGCCTACGACGACCACAACAATCTCATCCGCGAGACCCGCATCAACGACAAAGGGAACAAGGTGAGCGAGCAGGAACACGAATACGGCGACCACAAGGAACTTCTTTCGGACAATGTCTACAACGCGCAGGGCAAGTTGCGGTTCCGCAACGAATACACCTACAACGACAAGGGAGAGATGACGGGAATGACTATCTCCAATGCCGACGGAACCATGGAAGTATACCGTATGCAATACGAATACGATCCGCAGGGAAACTGGATCCGTCAGACCACCTATAAAGGAAGCAAGATTCCTGTATTCATCATCGTCCGCGACATCGAATACTAATCTATTCCACAGATAGATAAGGCTTCACGCGGGCAAAGGTCTCCGCGTCCATCAGGTTCACGTCCCGCACTTCGTCCACGCTTCGGAAATCGCCGTACCGCATGCGGTGCAGGTAGATTTCCTTGGCTTGGTAGTAGTCTAAGTAGGGGTGATTCTTCAGGGTCTTTATGTCGGCTTGGTTGAGGTTGATTTTGCGCAGCACGGGCGAGGCGATATAGACCGAGGGCAGCATGCGGGAGTAGGTGAGGCTGTCTATGCCCCATACCTCGCGCAACTGTTCCACGTGCACGAACCCGCCTAATTTCTCGCGGTGCGCCACGATTCTCTTGGCGTATACCGAACCTATGCCGCGGATTTCCTGCAAATCGAAGGTATCGGCCACGTTGAGGTCTACGCTGAATTTCTTTTTCTGCATATAGGCGGGCGGCGTGTAGCGGGCGCTCCGCGAAGCGGTGTCCCGCTGAGGGAGCGCCCGCTCTTCATTTTGCGGCAGTTGCGCGAGGATTTCCGTTTCCTCGGCTGAAGCCCACCACATCTTGGCGGGTTTCACCACCGCCGAAGCCCGCAGAACCACCGTGCCCGCCAGCAGAATTAAAAGTAGGCTCATGGCGCGGCGATCTCCTTTTGTAAACGCGAAAAGACAGGCCGTGCGCCGCGCCGCCGTCCTGCATCTTTCCTTCATCGAGAGAAAAAAATAACATTTCATGCCGGATGTTTTTCCTATATATCGTAAAACCTCCGTTTTTAACGAACTTTTTTTAAGAAAAAAAACGCAATTATACGCTACAACATATCAGAAGCGGCAACTTATCGAGGATTGACCGTCGCCGTGTCACTTCACCGAAAACTTCTCCGTGAGGACACCGCAAGGGGTCTTTACGC
>CAMWQD010000128.1 GCA_947176325.1 uncultured Bacteroidales bacterium
CTACACAAACTTCGCCTCGCGGCGGAATATCTTGCGGAGGTTTTTCCATTTGGGGAAGATGGCGAAGGGGCGCACGGGGGCGTAACTTGCCAGGACGATAACCAACGCGCCGACGGCGGCAATCAGCAGCCAGCCGTAGATTTCCTTGAGCGATACCGCCAGGGCTTGCTGTTGCACCATGCCGTAGAGGTTTCCGAGGGGAAGATGCGCCGCTTCGGGCTGGGTGGAGGTGATGGCCGAACCTAAGAGGGAAGCGTTCTTGGCGAGCGTGTGCCGCAGCCATTCGCCTATCAAGGCAGGGCCGAGCGTGGCACCCATCACCGCGCCCGTGAAGCCGTTTATGGTAAGCGCCTGCGGAAACACGAAGAAATGCAGTCCGCTCTGCACAATCGAAGTCAGGAAAACAATCGAGATCACCACCGAGCCGAAACCCCGGATAAAGAGCGGAAAGAACAAACTTTCCTTTTCCACGCCGTAATCGAGACTAAAATAAAACCAGGCCAAGTAAACGGCGGCGAAGGCGAAGCCGATGGCGGTCATGGTCTTGTAGCGCCACTTGCGCAGGGCAAAGGTGGCGTAGCAGAATCCGCAGCCGGCAAGGATGCCGATAAAGGCATACAGGTTCAGGTCTATCGCGTTCGTTTCGTCAAAGCCGAGAATCGCAAAGGCATAGGTGTGTTCAAAGACGTGTTCGGTGGCCATGAGCGTAAAGAATACGAGATAGACGAGCGTGGCGCGTATCACGTTGCGGTTGGTCATGGCCTGAAAACTGATGTAGGGGTGGTGCAGGAAGGAGGCGCGCCACAGGTTGAGCGCAAGGCAGACGAGGCCCAATAGCGTTGCCCCGATGATTTCTTCGGATTCCCACCAGTCGTAGAAATTGCCGTAAACGCAGACAAAGGTGAAGCAGAGCATGAATACGCTCCAAAGCCCCGCGCCGAGCCAGTCGATGCCTAAGAGCGGTATCTGCGGCATCCCTCGGTGCGGTTTCACGAAGATGAACACCAAAAGCATCATCAACAGCAGCAGGCCGGCCATGAGGTAGTGCATGTATTCCCATTGCATGAAAAAGGCGGTATAGACGGTGGCGATGCCGCTGAGCTGTATCACGCTGTCCACCACTAAATACACGTAGCAGAAGAATATCGCCATGTCGCGCACGGGCGTAAGCCACAGCTGAATGGTGGAATTGCAGGCGAAAGTGGCCTGCATGCGGAAGAATCCGGCGATGAAGCAGGTGAACACCAATACGGGAACGGAGGTGGTGTGCGCGCAGATAAGGGTCGAGGCCAGCAGCACCGCCCCGCATACGAGCAGGCTGGTGCGGTTGGAGAACCGGAACTTGATGCGGAACATCACGCAGAAATTAATTGCCATGCCCACCAAGGAGGCATAGCCTGCCATGAGGATGTCTTCCTGCATCAGCGCGGTGGAACCCGTCATATCGGAGGCCGCCGCCAGATAGATGCCCCCGGAGAACTGCACCACCAGCACAAAGAAGATGAACAGCCAGGGTTTGAGCCGGCGCGGAATGTAGTTGGGAACGTCGGGAATGTCGAAAGGGCCTTGCGGCGCGTGCCAGTCTGCCATATCAGTATTTCACTTCACATTCCACATTCATGCCGGCACGGAGACGCGCCATGTCGCAAGCCTCGTTGTCGGGAGAGAATTCGATGCGCACCGGAACGCGTTGGCGCACCTTGACGAAGTTGCCCGCCGAGTTGTCTTGCGGCAGGAGCGAAAGGCTTGCGCCCGTGGCCGTGGAGAGCGACACCACCTGACCTTTGAAGACCGTGTGGGGAACGGCGTCCACCTTGATGCGCACTTCCGCGCCCGGAGCGATATGGCGCAACTGGGTTTCCTTGTAGTTGGCCGTCACCCAGATTTCATCGGCATCCACCACATCGAGCAAGGTCTGCCCGGGTTGCACCAATTGCCCGGTCTGTATTTCCTTGCGGGAGGCGAATCCGTTGCAGGGCGCCAGAATCACCGTATAGGAAAGGTTGAGTTGCGCCGTTTCCAGCAGGGCTTTGGCTAATTCCACCCCGGCTTCGTTCTGCGCCACACGCTCGCGCGAGGCGGACACGGCCGAAGAGGAGGTGGCGTGTTGCCGTTGACAGATTCGGTAGCGGGCTTTCTTGGCTTCGTAATCGGTTTTGGCGGCATCGTACTGTTGTTTGGTCACCGCCTGCTGTTCCCAAAGTTTTTCGTAACGCGCCAGTTCGGTGGCGGCGTTTTCCATAAGCACCTTGGCTTCGGCCACGGCGGCTTCGCTCACTTCCACATTGGAGGAAGCCACGTTTACCTGTTCCCCGGCGGCACTGTGCCCCGCCACCGCATTGCGGTAGTCGGCATTGGCCTGCGCCACGCGGAGCCGCATGTCCGCGTCGTCGATGATAACCAGCGTGTCGCCTTTCCTTACGGCCTGATATTCGTTGAAACGGATTTCCTTGATATATCCCTGCACGCGGCTGATGACCGGCACGATTTGCCGGCATACCTGCGCGTTGTCGGTAAATTCCACGCGTCCGAGGTGGATGAATTTTCCTGCTATCCATACGGCGGCGGTTATCGCCACGATGGAGATAAGCGTGTAGGACAGTATTTTTTTGCTGCGGTGTCTCATATCTTTCCGGTTGTAAACAAAAGTTTGTAATAGTAATAAATGATGTCGATGCGGGCGTTGACAAGCTGTTGTTCGGCGTCCAGCCGGGCGTTGGCGGCATCGAGCATATCGGTTATCAAGGCCATGTCGGCCGCATAGCGGGTGGCGGTGGTGCGGTAGTTCCGTTCGGCGAGTTCCACGCTTTTCTGTTGCGTGTTCAAGGCTTGGAAGGCTTCCATGTAGCGGATATAGTCGGCATGAACCGCCAGGGCGATGTTTTCGCGCTCCACGTCTAACCGCTGCACGGCTTCCTGCGTGGAAAGGCGGCTGGCGGCGAGTTTCTTGTTGCTTTTGTAGAGCGAGGAGAAATTATAGTGGATGCCGAGCCCCACATACCAATAGCTGAGGTTGCGGTCTATGGGCGGAACTTCCACGAGGATAGGTCCGTCGAGTATCCATGCGGCCTGAACGCCTATCTGCGGCAGCCGTTCCGACTTCACGAGCGATTCGGCTTTGCGGCTTATATCCACGCCCGTTTGGGCAAGTTGCAGGGCGGGGGCGTTCTGTTCGGCTTCGGTCTGCCACCATGCCGCGCCGTTATCGGGCAGGGCTTCCGTAAAAATGGCGGAGTCGGGCACTACCACCGTGCCTTCGGGCAGGCCTGCGGTAACCACCAGATTTTGGTTGAGGATAGAGAGGGTGTTCTCTATCCGCGTGAGTTGCAGTTCCAAGTTGGAAACCAACAGTTCGTAGCGCGTGATTTCGTTCTGCAAGGCCGTTCCCTGTTCGTAGCGCGCGTTCATTTCGTCGAGCACCTTGCGGGCTTGGTCGATGTTGTTCCGCACCACTTGCCGGAGGTTGGTGTATTTGTAGAGGTCGAGGTAAAATCCGGCCAAACGGAAACGGATGTTGTCGCGTTGGAAATCGGTGGCGTAACGGGCGGCGGTGCTTTGCAGGCCTGCCATGTCGATGGCGTTCTTGATGGCTCCTCCCGTGTAAACGGCCTGTTCCAGCTTTACGGAAATTCCGTTGCCCAGATGCGGGATAGGCGCGGGCGCGTAATCGGAAAAATCGCGTTTGGTGGTGAAGCCGTTGCCGATATAGCTGAGCGAGAGTGAGGCATCGAGTTCGGGCAGCCGTCCGTTTTTGGCTACGGAAACTTCCTTTTCCGCCTGTTTTTCGGCGGTCAATAAGGGGCGGAGATGCACACCGTTGTTCTCCGCCGATTCAAAGATTTCCTTCAACGTGAAAATCTTTTGCGGCGGTTCTCCGAATGCGCATGCTCCAAGGCTCATCAGGGCCGCCGACAGCAAGCCCATGAGCAATCTTGCATGGTTCATAAGGATGGAAAATTAAAAAATATGAAAGGCCCGGTTTGGGTTGTGCAAAATAGAATCGGGATACCGGAAATCCCGAAGGAAGCCGATTACTGGGAACTCTTCCAGCTTTCCTTAAACGCTTGGTTGAGGATCTTAGGCATTTCGCCTGATAGAGAAAATCTTAAAAGCTTCATCAAGTACGCGGCTCTTTGTGAACCACGGGGCAAAGGTAGGGAAAATTTGGGGAATGCCTACTTTTGCAAGCATTAAAAAGTTATATCCCTATGCCGTGTTCCGTTGATTTCATAGAGTTTGTCTGCGAGGTGCTTTCTCCGTTGGGAGAGGTGCGCAGCCGCAAGATGATGGGCGATTATGTGATTT
>CAMWQD010000129.1 GCA_947176325.1 uncultured Bacteroidales bacterium
GTCATGAGGATGGGATTGAGGCGGTTCACCGAACCCGTCTTCACGATTTCCCGCAGATTTTCACCATTTTGCGCCCGTTTCCGCTCGTATTCGCTCACTAGCAGGATTCCGTTGCGGATGGCGATGCCGAAGAGCGTGATGAAGCCTATAATCGAAGGAATGCTCACCACCTTCGACGAGAAGAAAACGGCGAACACCCCTCCGATAAGCGCCAGCGGCAGGTTCACCAAAATCAACACGCTCAAATCGACGCGACGGAATTCGCTGTATAACAAACAGAAAATAATGAATAAGGCCACGATGAACACACCCGTGAGCGTGCGGGAGGCCGATTGCGCGCTCTCGAACTGCCCCCCGTAGGTAATGCGGTAATCCTCGCCCAACGGAATGTTTTGGGAAATCTTCTGCCGGATTTCGTCCACCACGCTCTGCACATCGCGCCCCGCCACATTGCAAGAAACCACCAACTTACGCTGCACGTTCTCGCGGCTCACGCTGCAAGGCCCGCCCGTGGAAACAATTTCGGCCACCTCGCCCAAAGGCACCTTTGCCCCCGCAGCCGTGGTAATCAACGCATTGGAAATGCCCTCCATACTTTCCGTATAGGGCGGCTTGAGGCGCACCACCAAGTCGAAACGCCTTTGTCCCTCGTAAATATCGCCCACTTTCGCGCCCGAAAAGGCAAGTTTCACAAAGCGGTTGAACTGTGCCACGGTGATGCCGTGACGCGCCAGCATGGCGCGGTTGGCGCGGATCTGCAACTGCGGCGTAAGGGTCTGTTGCTCCACGTTGAGGTCCACCACGCCCGGCACATCGGCAATTTCGGCCTGAATTTGGTTGCCGAGCGCGTACAGACGGCTCAGGTCGGGGCCGAACACCTTGATAGCCACCGCCGCCTGCGTGCCCGAAAGGATATGGTCGATACGGTGTCCCAAAGGCTGTCCCACCGAAGTAACCACGCCCGGCACCTCGGCGAGTTTATGCCGCACCTCCTCCAAGAAAGCGTCCTTGCTGCGGTCTTTGAGCTCGAATTTCACCTCTATTTCGGCGCTGTTCACGGCCTGCGAATGTTCGTCGAGCTCGCCGCGTCCCGTGCGCCTTGAGGTGCAGACCACCTCGTCTATGCTCAACAACTGTTCTTCCAAAGTGTTGCCAATCTTGTTGTTGAGGTCGAGCGAAAGCCCCGGTTTCGATACCGCCGAAATGGTGAGCGAACCCTCGTTGAAGTCGGGCAGGAAACTGTGACCCAAGGTGAAATAAACGCCCACGGCGGCCACAAACGCCACCACCGCTATGCCCACCGTCCATTGCTTATGGTTCAAGGCCTTGTCCAGACTGCGCCCGTAGAGGCGGCCCAAGTTCCGCGAAAGCCACTTTTCGTTTTGGTTGCGTGAAAGATAGCGCTCGTTTCCCAAAAGAGTCTTGCAGAGCAGGGGCGTAACGGTCATGGCCACCAAAAGCGACATCAGCAGCGAGATGATATAGGCCAGGCCGAGGGGTTTGAGCATGCGCCCTTCCATGCCGCTCAGGAAAAACAAAGGCGTGAAAGCCACAATGATGATGAAGGTGGCGTTGAGAATGGAGGCGCGGATTTCGGTGGAGCCTTCGTACACGGCCTGAAAGACGCTTTGGCGTTGTTCGGGCGGCAGGGCGTGGTTGCGGCGCAGTTTCTTGTAGACGTTCTCCACGTCTATGATGGCGTCGTCTACCAAACTGCCTATGGCGATGCACATTCCGCCCAAGGTCATTACATTGATATTCTGCCCTGTAAGATAAAGCACAAGCACGGTGCCGAGCAGGGAAAGGGGAATGGCGACCACGGAAATGAGCGTGGAGCGGAAACTTCCCAAGAAAAGCAGCAGGATGATTATCACGAAAAACGCGCCCTCCAAAAGACTGCGCCCCACGTTGTGCACCGAGGCTTCGATAAAGTCGGCCTGCCGGAACACATCGGTGTTGAGGCGGATGTCTTCGGGCAGATTGGGCTGGAGTTGCGCAAGGGTCTGCAAAATATCGCGCGTTACCTGCAAGGTGTTGACATTGGGCTGTTTGGATACCGAAAGCAAGACGGCGGGGTGCGCGTTGAGAGAGGCGTATCCCATTCTGACTGCACTTTCAACGCGCACCTCCCCCACATCGTTCAGCGTTACGGGCACACCTCCTTCGGTAACCTTTACCAAACTCCTGCCCAATTCTTCGGGCTGATGGGTACGGGCCATGCCCCGCACCGCATATTCGTTGTCGTATTGCCGCAAAACCCCGCCCGAAGAATTGAGGCTCATCGTGGCGGCGGTCTCGGCCACGTCTTCCAGCGTCACCCCGTAGGCGTTCATCAGCACGGGGTCGGCAACCATTTGATACTGTTTGTAGTCGCCGCCCATCACCGTCACCTGACTCACGCCTCCCGTTGCCAAGATAGCGGGTTTGATGACCCAGTCGGCCAAGGTGCGCAGCTCCATCATGTCGGTGGAGTCGGCTTCGAGCGCCACGAACAGGATTTCGCCCATGACGCTGCTTTGCGGCGCCAAAACGGGCGTGATGTCTTGCGGCAGGCTGCCCTCGAGCGCCACTAATTTTTCACTCACAATCTGACGCGCCTTATAAATATCTGTGCCCCAATCAAATTCCACCCACACAAAAGAAGCCCCCGACAACGACGACGAGCGCACCCGCCTCACATGCGTGGCCCCGTTCACAGCCGTTTCGATGGGAAAGGTAACCAAACGCTCCACCTCCTCGGTGGCCATGTTCTCGGCATCGGTCACCACGGCCACGGTGGGCGCGGTGAGGTCGGGAAAAACGTCAATGTCCAAATGACGGATGGCGTATACGCCGCCCGCCAACAACACCGCCACCCCGAGAAGAACGAGAAACTTGTTCCTTAAAGACCAATATATCAACTTATTCAGCATACCAGTAAAAACTTAATGAACATGCCCCGCATGAGGATCCACCTCCGATGCGGCCTGCGACAACAGCAACACCCTCGCCCCCCGACTCACCACCGTTTCTCCCTCGTGCAGACCCTTCAGGATTTCTGTACGGAAACCATCGCTCGCACCCGTCACCACCTCCCGTTTCTCGTAGATTTCGGGCTCCACCTGCACGAAAACGAAATAATTGCCCATTTCCTCCACCACCGCTTCGTTGGCCACGCTCAGACGCGGATTTTCGCCCCCCGTCTTGAGGTAGAGGTTCACGAAAGTGCCCGGCAATACATCTATCACATTGTCTATCTCAAAGATAACAGGAATCAAAGGATTGCTTTTCTCCACGCTCTTTCCGTAGGAAACCAGCCTGCCGTGCAGTTCTTCGAGCGAATAGGTGCGCGAGGAATTCATCTGACGGATGTTCACCTCCATGATATGTTTCAAGGAAGCGTGATATTTGGCGGGAAGGTCGGCCTGCAAGAGCAGCTTGCGGTTGGTGCTCACGGTGAGCATGGGCTCGCCCGCCTGCACGAATTGGCCGTTCTTCACCTCTATCTGTTGGATATATCCGTTGATGGGCGACGTAACCACCTGACGGCCTCCCGAAAAATTCTTGCGCAGGTGGCGGTATTTGGCCAAGGCGTTCTCGTAGTCGGTCTTGGCTTGCAGCAACTCCGATTCCGACACGATTTGCTTCTCGGCCAGCTCCTTTTTGCGCTGATATTCGGCCTGCGCCTGTTCGTAGGCGTTCATCGTCTCCGTATAGTATTGATGAATATTGTTTTCCATCATTCCCCCGCACTCTAACGAAAACAGGTTCTCGTCTTTCTTCACCTCCTGCCCCACCGATAAATCGCGTTGATGGAAAACCACAATGCCGGCGGCCTTGGCAATCACGTCGCGGTCGTTGCCCGGCGTGGACTGGATTTGCGCCGCCGACACAATCAGCGTGCCCACTTTTTCGAGGCGGACTTTTTCGAGGGCGAAATCGGTTATCTGCGCCTGCTCATCGTGAAAGACAATCGTATTTGCCTTGTGTTGAGTTTTTTGAGGTTCGTCGGTATGCGTTTCGTGCGGGTGTTTCTGCCCGCAGCCCGTGGCGGCGGCAAGCACCGCGCCAAGCGATAGAGAAAGTATAAAAAATCGTTTCATGCCAACAAAGATAAGAAAGAACCGCTGCAACCCCGTTGCAAATTCAATATCCCCCTTTTGTTTATTATGCCCGCATCCATAATTTCAAGAAGGGGAACCAACAGGATGTCCATGTAAATGTCCATGTAAATGTCCGTGTAAATTTAACTTCCCGTCAAAAGGAAATCTTGAGCCTGTTGCGGGAAAATCCTTCCCTCACGCTGG
>CAMWQD010000130.1 GCA_947176325.1 uncultured Bacteroidales bacterium
GGAGCGGGAATCTGCGCCACGGCCTCGGCCCTGTCTTCGTGGAAAGGCTGCCCCAGCACCTCGCATTCGGCCAGCCCCTGCTGCCTGAGGACATTCATCAATTTGTTATAGACAAGTTCAACCCCCTCGAAAAGAGCTTTTTGCGTATCATCCACGCCTGCCCCCTCCGCTTGGGAAGCCTTGGTAAAAGCCTGTATGGCACGTTCCATATCATCTATGACAGGCAAAAGTGACGAAATGACATCGGAAGATGCCGTTTTGATCATATCCAATTTCTCGCGACTTGCCCGCCGACGGAAATTGTCGAAATCGGAATAGAGGCGTAAGTATTTGTCGTTCAGCTCTGCAATACGTTCTTCGGGGCTTGCCTCCGCCTGCGGGCCCTCCGGCTCGGCTGCGGGCGCTCCCCCTTGGGTCTCTTCCTGTTCAACCTCTTTATTGTCAATCTTTTCTTCTTTTTCGTTCTTGTTCTTACCCATGATTTGTATATGTTTTTTCGGTAGGTGTTGCCCTACTCCTCCGCAAAAACAATACCGCAAGCCTCCGCCGCCCGCAAATGTGCCAAGTTGTCAGCGACAGACTCCCCCGCCCCGACTCTCGGATTTTCGTGTATTTTTCGTTAACTTTGGCGCCCGCGGGTCATAGCGCCCGCACCAAGGCGGGGGCAAGCCCCGTCCGCATCTTAAAGAAATAAGAAAAAAGACATACGATGAAAGCAACTGTAATTGACAAAGAATTGGTTGACAAGACCATTCGAGACAACGGATTCAAGAATGTGGGCGATGCCTCCATCCGCGAGGTTCAGAAATTGATCAACGACATCGAGCAAGCCTCCGGCAAGAAATTCATCCGCATGGAAATGGGGATTCCCGGTCTGCCCGCCGCCAAAATCGGCGTGGAAAGCCAGGTCAAGGCACTCGAAAGCGGCGTGGCCGCCATCTATCCCCCTGTAGGCGGCATACCCGAGCTCAAACCCGAAATCTCCCGTTTCGTGAAGAACTTTATCGGGGTGGACGTGTCCGCCGCCGGCTGTATACCCACCGTAGGTTCCATGCAGGGCACGCTGGCCGCTTTCCTCACCATAGGCCACGCCCGTAAAGACAAGAACACCACGCTTTTCATCGACCCCGGTTTCGCCGTTCACAAACATCAGCACAAATGCTTGGGCGTTCCCTTCGAAAGTTTCGACGTCTACAACTTCCGGGGCGAGAAACTCCGCGAGAAACTCGAAAGCTACCTCAAGAAAGGCAATATCTCGTCCATTTTCTACTCCAACCCCAACAATCCCTCGTGGATTTGCCTCACCGACGAGGAATTGCGCATCATTGCCGATTTGGCCAGGAAGTATGATGTGATTGTGATGGAAGACCTCGCCTATTTCGGCATGGATTTCCGTCAAGACATCTCCACGCCCGGCGTTCCGCCCTACCAACCCTCGGTGGCGCAATATGCCGACAACTACATTCTCTTTATATCGAGTTCAAAGGCATTCAGTTATGCGGGAGAACGCCTCGGCATGATGGTGATTTCCGACAAACTCTATCATAAGGAATTCCCCGACCTTTCCACCTACTACAACAGCATTCAGTTCGGCCACACCATGATTTTCGGCACGCTCTACTGTCTGAGCTCCGGCACCACGCATTCGGTGCAACACGCCATGATGGGCATTCTGAAAGCCTGCAACGAAGGCCGCTACAACTTTGTGAAGGAAACGCGCATCTACGGCGAGAAAGCCCGTGCCATGAAGAAGCATTTTCTCGACAACGGTTTCTTTCTGCCCTACGACAAGGACGTGGACAAAGACCTCTCGGACGGCTTCTACTTTACGGTGGGCTATCCCGGCATGACGAGCGATCAATTGCTGCACAATCTGATATATTTCGGTGTAAGCGCCATTTCGTTGGGCAGTACGGGCAGTGAACGCGACGGCATCCGTGCCTGCGTGTCGCTGGTTCCCGTGGAGGATATTCCTGAATTGGGCGTGAGACTGAAGGCGTTCCACGAATACTTCGCATGAGCGTCTTTGAATTGTCTTCGGACTTCAAGCCTACGGGCGACCAGCCGCAGGCCATAGACAAGCTTGTGCGCGGGGTGGAGCAAGGCGAGAAGGCGCAGGTGCTTTTGGGCGTGACCGGCTCGGGCAAGACCTTCACTATCGCCAACGTGGTGGCCCGCACCGGACGCCCCACCCTCGTGTTGAGCCACAACAAGACCCTCGCCGCCCAGCTTTTCGGCGAGTTCAAGCAGTTTTTCCCCCACAACGCGGTGGAGTATTATGTTTCGTATTACGATTATTATCAACCCGAAGCCTATCTCCCCGCCTCCAACACCTATATCGAAAAAGACCTCTCGATTAACGAAGAAATCGAGAAGCTCCGTCTGAGCGCCTTCGCCAGCCTGCTTTCGGGACGGAAGGACGTGATTGTGGTGAGTACCGTTTCGTGCATCTACGGTACGGGAAATCCCGAAGACTATCACGAAAACATCATTATCCTGAAGCAAGGCGACAAGCTTTCGCAGCGCGACTTGATGCTGCGTTTGGTGAAAAGCCTCTATTCGCGGCACGAAATCGAATTCACGCGGGGCAAGTTCCGTGTGAAGGGCGACACGATTGATGTGTTCGCCGCCGATTCGGACTTTGCCTATCGCATTGTTTTCTTTGACGATGAGATTGAAAGCCTTTCCAAAATCGACCCTATCTCGGGGGCGGTTCTGGAAAATCTCAACACCATACGCATCTATCCCGCCAATATCTTTGTGCCTTCGTCTTCACGCATTCAACAAGCCATCAAGGAAATACAGTTGGATTTGGGAAAACAGGCCGACTATTTCCGCGAGATAGGAAAGCCCTTGGAAGCCAAGCGTTTGGAAGACAGGGTGACCTATGATGTGGAGATGATAAAGGAGTTGGGCTATTGTGCGGGCATAGAGAACTATTCGCGCTACTTCGACGGACGCAAGCCCGGCGAGCGGCCTTTCTGCCTGATAGACTATTTTCCCGACAATTTCCTTACGGTGATTGACGAAAGCCATGTTACCGTGCCCCAAATCGGCGCGATGTACGGGGGCGACCGCAGCCGCAAGATAAACTTGGTGGAATACGGCTTCCGTCTGCCCGCGGCCTTGGACAACCGTCCTCTCAAATTCGAAGAATACGAGGCCTTGAGCGGGCAGACCATCTATGTGAGCGCCACGCCCGCCGACTACGAACTCGAGAAAAGCGGAGGCGTGGTGGTGGAACAGCTCATCCGTCCCACCGGCCTGCTCGACCCGCGTATCGAGGTATTTCCCACCGCACATCAGGTGGACGACCTTTTGGATCGCGTGGAACAGGTGACGGCCCGGGGCGAGCGTGTGCTGGTGACGACCCTCACCAAGAAAATGGCCGAGGAACTTGCCCGCTACTGCGCCAACACGGGCATACGCTGCCGCTATATCCACTCGGAAGTGGACACCCTCGAGCGGGTGGAGATTCTACAGGACTTGCGGGCGGGTGCCATAGATGTGCTTATCGGCGTGAACCTGTTGCGCGAGGGCTTGGACTTGCCCGAAGTGTCGCTGGTGGCGATTTTGGATGCCGACAAGGAAGGTTTCCTGCGCTCGGCGCGGGCCCTGACCCAGACGGCGGGGCGGGCGGCGCGCAATGTCAACGGCCTGGTGGTGATGTATGCCGACAGAATTACCGACGCCATGGCGCAAACCATAGACGAAACGGCGCGCCGCCGCGAAATTCAGGATGCCTACAACAAGAAACATCATATCACCCCCCGCCCCATCGTCAAGGCCATACATCAGTCGCTGAACGAAGCGAGGGGCGTGGAGCCCAAGGCATACAGCGAAGATTTTGCATCGCCGGCCTTCGCCGACCCTGTGATGCACTATGAGAAAACGCAGGAGGGCATGCAGAAGCGGATTGAGGAACTGAAGAAGAGGATGAAATCGGCCGCCGCCCATCTGGATTTTCTCGAAGCGGACGGCTATCTGCAAGAAATTAATAAATTGCAGGAGATTTTAGACAAGATGTAGGCATAAGTTGGCGGAAATTCCGACGGAAGCCGGAGAGGAAAGACGATCCGGAAATTTATAAAGGCCTATAAAAAAAGGCGAGCCCTGCGGGCTCGCCTTTTTCTTTTCTCCATCGAAAAGAGACTATCGAACGATGAGTTTCTTCGAGGAAATACCCTTTTCGCTGTAGATGCGGGCTACATACATACCGCTGTTGATACCCGTCAGATCGAGTCTGTAGGTGTCGCCCGAAACATTCACGGCCTTCACCAAC
>CAMWQD010000131.1 GCA_947176325.1 uncultured Bacteroidales bacterium
TGGTCGGCGCCAAACCCTCGTTCATCTGCCGCCCGTTCCTCTACAAAAGTTTGGCACAAGGGCTGTGGTGCAGTTTGATTGCCTTGGCGGGCACCACGGGGGTATGGATTTATTTCCACAGGAAACTTCCCGAAATCATCAACGCCAACGATATGGGCATGGTGGCGGCCGTCTACGCGGTGGTGCTGGCGGTGGGCATCGCCTTCACCATGGTGTCGGCCTGGGTTTCGGTGAACAAATATTTGAGAATGCGTAATTCCGACAGAATCTATGAATAAAGAAACGAAAACTCCGAATCAAAAGATGTTCGACTTCGCTTTCGGGCGTAAGAACTATATCCTGATGATTGCAGGGCTGGTGGTGTTGGCCATAGGCTACCTGCTCTTGGCCGGCGGCGGCAGCACCGACCCCGATGTGTTCAGCTACGAGCTGTTCAACACCCGCAGGCTCCTCATCGCTCCCCTTGTGATTCTGGCGGGCTTCATCGTGGAGATTTTCGCCATTATGTCTAAGCCATGAGCGCGCTCGAAGCCCTTATTCTCGGCTTGATTCAAGGCCTCACCGAATTTCTGCCGGTGAGCAGCAGCGGGCATCTGGAAATCGGCAAGGCGCTCTTGGGCGTACAGGCCACCGACGACCTTCTCTTTACCGTGGTGGTGCACGGAGCCACCGTATTGAGCACCCTCGTGGTGTTTTGGAAAGAAATCGTGAGCTTGCTGAAAGGTTTGTTCCGCTTCCGGATGAACGACCAGACCGTGTATGTGCTCAAGCTGGTTGTTTCCATGATTCCCATTCTGATTGTGGGCGTTTTCTTCAAGGACACGGTGGAAGGCTTTTTCGGCAACAGCCTTGTGTTGGTGGGCTGCATGCTTCTGCTCACCGCCCTCCTGCTCACCCTCGCCACCTATCTCGGTTCGGGAAAACACGAAATCCGCTTCCGCGATGCCCTCATCATAGGCGTGGCGCAATGCGTGGCCGTTCTGCCGGGGCTTTCGCGCAGCGGCACCACTATCGCCACCGGGCTTCTGCTGGGCGACAAGAAGGAAAGCGTGGCGCAGTTCTCGTTTCTCATGGTGCTGGTGCCTATCTTGGGCGAGAACCTTCTCACGCTGTTTTCGGGCGAAATTGGCCATTCGGCCATACCCCTCGGCAGCCTGGCGATAGGCTTCCTCGCCGCCTTTGTATCCGGTTGGGCGGCCTGCCGTTTCATGCTCCGCATCGTGCGCAAGGGCAAGCTTGTCTATTTTGCCGCCTACTGCGTGATTGTGGGTTTGTTAGCTATTTTCCTGTAAGGATTTCCGAAGAGATATGAATCGTAGAATCTTCTTTCTTGCCTTGGGGCTGTGGTGCGGGATGATGCGTCCCGTCTATGCGCAGGACGTGGCCTGCAAGCCCGACCCCGCCGCGCTCAAACGCGCCGAAGTAAACTATCAGCGGGCACTTGCGGCCTATCAGAACGGCTTGAGCAACCAAGCGTGGAAGTTCATCCGCATCGCCCAGAACATCGAGCCCTGCTATGCCGACCTGCATCTGCTCAAGGCCACGATATGGGAAGACGAAAAGAAATTCGACAGCGCCATAAGCGCCTATAAAAAAGCCCTTTCCATCAATCCCGACGTATATCCCAACGGCTGGTTCTTCTTGGCGCAGATAGAAATGAACACGGGGCGGTATGACGAGGCCGACACGCATTTCACCCGCTTCCTCACCTATTCTTCCATAAGCGCCAAGATGCGCGAGAAGGCGGAGATGATGCGCCTGCGCAACCGCGAGACCCTCGAGACGGTGCGCCACAGCGTGCCGTTCTCGCCCGTCAATCTGGGGCCGAACATCAACACGCCCTACGACGAATACATGCCCTTGGTGACCGTCGACGACAGCATGCTCATCTTTACGCGGCGTTATATGAAGGAGTATCCCGATACCAAACTCAGGAAGCTGGAGGAGGATTTCTTCATGAGCAAGCGCGACAGCACGGGAGCTTGGACGCTGGCCGTGCCGCTTCCCGGCGAGGTGAATTCGGACGACAACGAAGGCACGCAGTCCATTTCGCCCGACGGACGCTATCTTTTCTTTGCCGGTTGCGGAAGGCCCGACGGCAGGGGCAGCTGCGACATCTATGTGTCGCGCCGCACGAAAGACGGCTGGGGACGCCCCTTCAATATCGGGGAGCCGGTCAACACCACGGCCTGGGAATCGCAGCCCTGCATGTCGTCCGACGGCAAGACGCTCTATTTCACCAGCACCCGCGCGGGCGGCCACGGCGGCAGCGACTTGTGGAAGGCCGAACTCACCGACATAGGCACATGGCGCACGCCCGTCAACCTCGGCGATGTCATCAACACCCCCGGCGACGAAAGCTCGCCTTTCCTGCACCCCGACGGCAAGACCCTCTATTTCGCCTCCAACGGCCACGGCGGTTTGGGCGGGGTGGATCTGTGGGTGAGCCGTATGGACGAACAGGGACGCTGGAGCGTGCCGCAGAACTTGGGCTACCCTATCAACACGCATGAGGATGAATTCGCCCTCTACGTGAACGCCCGCGGCGACACCGCCTACTATTCGCGCACGGGCGAGGACGGCTACGGCAAGGCCGACATCTACGCCTTCCCCCTCTACGAACAGGCGCGTCCCGCCACGGTTTCGTTCATGCGCGGAAATGTGTACGACGAGGAAACGGGCAAACCCTTGGCGGCCAAGTTTGAATTGATTAGTTTGAAAACCAAGCAGGTGCGTATCGCCTCCCAAGCCGACGCCCGCGACGGGGGATTTTTCGTGTGCCTGCCCTGCGACGAGGCTTTCGCCCTCAACGTATCCTGCCCCGGCTACCTTTTCTATTCGGAACACATCGCCTTGGACGGCAAGCACATCAACACCCCTCTGCAAAAGGGCATCGCGTTGAAGCCCATCCGCAAGAATGCCGCCATCGTGCTCAACAACATCTTCTATAAGACCAACCAATATACGTTGGAAGAGAGTTCGTTGGCCGAATTGGGAAGGATTTTCAGATTCCTTTCGCAAAACCCCTCCGTGAAGGTGGAAATTGGCGGACACACCGACGACATAGGCTCGGCGAGCTATAACAAGACCCTTTCGCAGAAGCGCGCGCAGGCCGTGGCCGACTATCTGATTAGCCAGGGCATAGATGCCGCGCGGCTCACGGCGGTGGGCTACGGCATGGAAAAGCCCGCCGTGCCCAACGACAGCGACGAGAACCGCGCCCTCAACCGCCGCACGGAAATGAAGATTTTGTAGCCATGACAGATTTCAATCCCAACGAGGCCTGCGCGCCCAATAATCATTACTTCGGATTTCCTTATGAATACAATGAGTGCCCCCTCGTGCTGGTCTCCATGCCCTGGGATGTCACCACATCCTACCGCGCCGGAGCCGCCCACGGGCCGCAAGCCATTCTCGACGCTTCCGTGCAGTTGGATTTCTTCGATTTCGAGATTGCGGACGCATGGAAACTCGGCATAGGCACCTATCCTGTGGAGGAATCACGCCCCATCGCCGCCCTCTCGGCCAAGATGCGCCCCGTGGCCGAAAAGCAGATTGCCTTCTCGGAAGGCCGCCGCAAACGCTATCCCCAAGCCCGGCGCGAAGCCGACCGCCGTCTGCTGGAGGAATCGTGCCAGAGAGCCAACGCATGGCTGGAAGCCGTCTGCGACAATATCCTGAAAGAGAACCGCCTCGCCGCCGTGGTGGGCGGCGACCACAGCAGCCCCTACGGGCTTCTGAAGGCACTTTCGCGTGTGCATGAGGCTTTCGGAATCCTGCACCTCGACGCCCATGCCGACTTGCGCAAGGCCTACGAAGGCTTCACGTTCTCCCACGCCTCCATCATGTATAACGCCTTGCAGCTGAAGCAAGTGATGAAGCTCGTGCAGGTGGGAATCCGCGACGTATGCCAGGACGAACAGGACTATGCCGCCTCACAAGGCGCCCGTGTGCAACAATTTCCCGACATCGCCCTGCACAAACGCCTCTACGAAGGCGAGACATGGCACACCCTCTGCCAAGAAATCATCGCCGCCCTCCCCGAAAAAGTCTATATCAGCTTCGACATCGACGCCCTGCAACCCTCCCTCTGCCCCCACACGGGAACGCCCGTGCCCGGCGGCCTCGACTTCGCCCAAGTGCGCTACCTGCTTTCCCTGCTGCGGCAGAGCGGCAAACGCATCATAGGCTTCGACCTCTCGGAAGTGGCTCCCGCGCCCCCTCTCCCCTGTCTCTTATACCCCTCTGACGCTGCCGACG
>CAMWQD010000132.1 GCA_947176325.1 uncultured Bacteroidales bacterium
CCCCGGGCGAAAAGCTTCAGGCCTTTATGACGCCCACGGGCTTGATTGCTTCGTGCGTGGAAGTTCCCATGCCTTCGGAAATCATAGACTTGGGTGTTCAGCCCACGCCTACGCTTTCCTACACCTTCACCAATCCCGCCACTTGCGGTGGCAATGAGGGTAGCATCACGCTTTCCGGAAACAAGGGCACGGCTCCCTACACCTATACGTTCAACAATGTGGATAAGGGTTCGCAGACCGTGTATGGCGGTTTGAGCGCGGGTATGTATTCGGCTCAGGTGGCCGACATCTATTCCTGCAAGAGCGCACCTATATATATAAGTCTGCGCGATCCCAACGGGCCTGTGGCTCCTGCGGTCACCAACGCGGGTGTATATTGCGTTCAGGATACCTTGCCCGAATATCTCCTGCTCGACCCGAACACCAAGAAGGCGGAAATCCGTTGGTTCACCGATATGATGTGCACCAATCAGGTTCACACGGGCGATTCCATGGCGTTCCCCTCCGTGCCGGGTGTATATACCTACTATCTCTATCAGATTAAGAACAACTGCAAGAGTGCCACCGTGCGTGTTTGGGTATTTGTGGGCGAAGCTCCCGAATTCACAAGCATTGAGGCGATTGTGCCTTCGTCTTGCGGTGAAAGCGACGGTATCATAGGCATCCGTGCCAAGGGCGACACCACGCTTACCTATTCTATTGAGGATCCTGCCAACTATGGCAATTCGGCCGACTTTGTAGACCTGCCCAACGGCACCTATATATTGAGTGTGCTTTCGGCGGCGGGCTGCGTAAGCAGGGATACGCTCGAATTCTATGCGGACGATACGCCCGAGGGCCCCGAAATGATTAGCAACGACACCATCTATTGCTACGATGCGCCGCGCAAGCCTCTCGAGGCTAAGCCTGCGGGCGGTGGCTCTATTGTTTGGTATCGCGATTACACGCTCACCACCGAAGTGGCGCAGGGCGACACCTGCAATATCAATTGGCTCGGTGTGGGCAAGAATACGATTTCGGCCACCGAAAGAGGCGGTGCGTGCGAAAGCAGGCCGGTTCGCGTAAACGTTACCGTTCTGCCTAAGATTAATACGGGTGTTCCGGCCATCAACGAGGGCTGTCTCAATACCGATATCACCGTGAGGGCAGCCAAGGACGCTTCCGTGGCCTACACCTGGTTGAAGGCTGGCGTGGAAATTGGCAAGGGCGATACGGTTGTGGTAGGCGTTGTTGAAGAAACCGTGGTTTATACGGTTCACGCCGTGAAGAATAACAACGGTGTGGTTTGCGCCACCGACTACGACTTCAAGGTTCGTCCTTCTTCCTTCGTTCCCGTTATCGACACTACGGTTTGTCAGGGCGATTCCATCGACATTACCGTGGACGGCGGGGTTAAGTATCTGTGGCCCGACAGCAGCACGGCTTCCACCTATCGTGTGCGTGCGGGCAAACCCAACAGCGTTCAGTCGGTTCTCGTGAAAGTGGAACTCGACGGCGGTTGCACCCGCAACTATAGGTTCAACGTCACCACGGTGGCCGATCCTTCCAGCTACGTAAGCATCGACAAAGACTTCACCTTCTACTGCGCCGGCGATGCCAAGACGCTCAAGGCGGTATTGTCGAATACTTCGGTTCCCGTTGGCTTGCAGTGGTTTAAGGATGGCGAGGCTCTGGAGGGCGATACCACCGCCACGCTGAGCATCCAAAACGATACGGTAGGCACCAGCACCTATATCATACGTGCCGAAGCGCGCAACCGTTGCCCGCTGCCGCGTGTCACCTACGATACGTTGGTTCTGAGAACGTATGCTTTGCCCAAGGTATATGCGGGCATGGATACGCTGGTAGACTACAACGAGAGCATTACGCTCGGCACCGACGCCACGGTTTCCGACGGTGTTCTGCCTTACGCCTATACGTGGGTGAAGAGGGGCGAGAGCACGCCTATCAATACCGATACCACCGTTCTTACGGCCGCTTCGCCTCGTCTTGTCAACACCACCGTCTTCGAACTCAAGGTGAAAGATTCCGTGGGTTGCGAGGCTAAGGATGATGTGAAAGTGACGGTTGTGGGCGGGCCCTTCACCTTGGATTCGATTCGTCCGTTCGATATCACGCTCGATGAATATGCAGAGATTATCTGTGTGGGAGACAGCGTAAGCTTTGAGGCGCTTCCCGAAGGTGGTAGCGGCAAGTATCAGTATATCTGGGAAATGCCCATAGGCACCGTGGTAAGCAATAAGGATGAAATCCGCATCCTGCCCACGGCCACCACGCAGTGCAAGGTAACGGTAATCAACCTCACCAAGGGCACGCCCATGGCTTCCGATACCTTGGTTCGCTATCCGCGTGTAGTAGTCCATCAGCGTGCGGTTTCCGGCACCGTCACCACGCCCGACACCACCATGTGTCCCGATTCGACGTTCCGTCTCACGCTCCGTGATTATAAGGGAGACCGCATCCAGTGGCAACGCTCCGCCGACGGCACGGCCTGGAACACGCTCGTAGGCAGCACAGCTTCCATTACCATTTCCGGCGCTGCCCAAACCTACTACTATCGTGCTTTGGTGGGCAACGGCGTTTGTCCCGATGTTCCTTCGCCTGCGTTGAGAGTTCGTATTTACGAAGCGCCTATCGATACGATTGGCGGCCCTGTAGACACCCTCTGCCCCGAAACGGAAGGTGTGGCTCTTACGGGCAATGTGGTTACCGAGGGCGGCAACGGCACCTACACCTATAAGTGGGAATACAGTCTCGACGGCGAGAAATATCAGTCTTGCCCCAACGAGGCCGACGATGTAAACTACACGTGGAAGAACAGCATCGACACCACGCGCTACTTCCGCCGGATTGTATACAGCGACGGTTGTCCGTTCATCAGCAACGTTCAGAAAGTGGATGTGTATGACGAAATCGGCACCGCTGTTAAGATTGAAAAGAATTTCAACCTCTATTGCACCGCCGAGCCGCAGGTATTGAAAGTGAAACTTTCGAACACCGACGTTCCCGTTGTGCTGCAATGGTATAGGAACGGTGAGGCTATTGACGGCGCCACCGACCAGACTCTGACGATTCACGATACCGTTCCCGGCACCTACACCTATAGGGTAGAGGTGGATGCTTTTGAAAATCATTGTCCTCCCACGCGCTACTCCTCCGACTCGGTAACCTTGACGGCTTATCCTTCGCCCGTGGTTTATGCCGGTGTGGACGACAGCGTTCAGTATGGCGAGCGTGCCATTCTGGGTATGGAAGCGTGGGTGAAGAGCGGCACCGAACCCTATGAATTCTCGTGGGTGAAGAGCGGCACCAACAACGCGCTCAATGCCGATAAGACGCAGTTGATTATGCAGACTTCGCGTCTCACCTACACCACGGTATTCGACCTCAAGGTGAAGGATGCCATGGGTTGCACGGCTCAGGACGATGTGAAGGTGAAGGTATTGGGTGGTCCGTTCCGTCTGGATACCATCAAGCCTTTCGACATTACCTTGAACGACTACCGCGACACCATCTGCGTGGGCGACAGCGTAAGCTTTACGGCTCGTCCCGAGGGCGGCAGCGGCGTCTACAAATACATTTGGGAAGTTCCTGCGGGCACTGTGGTGAGCGACAAGCCCGAAATCCGCTTGTTGCCGTTGCAGAGCACGTTCTGCAAGGTTACGGTAATTAATGTAACCGAGGGCGCTGCGTTGGCTTCCGACACCTTGGTACGCTATCCGCGCGTAGTGGTTCACCAGCGTGCCGTTCCCGGATACATCACCACGCCCGACACCACCATGTGTCCCGATACGGCGTTCACGCTCAAGCTCAACGACTACGCCGGCGACCGCATCAAGTGGGAACGTTCCGTAAACGGTGTGGTTTGGACTGCGCTCAACGGCACAGACTCCACCATCAACATTGCCGGCACCAAGACCACCTATCTCTACCACGCCCTGGTAGGCAACGGAGTTTGTCCCGACGTGGCCACGCCCCAACTCAAGGTGAGTGTGTATACGCCGCCTACCAATACCGTGAGCGGGCCTGCGGAAACGCTTTGTCCCGAAATAGACAGCGTGATGCTGTTAGGTAACACCGTTACTGCGGGCGGCAACGGCACCTATACCTATAGTTGGGAATACAGCACCAACGGTGGCAGCTATAAGGTTTGTCCCGACGACGCCACCGATGAGGATTACGTTTGGCGCAACTGCATAGACTCCACGCGCCGCTTCCGCCGTGTGGTTTACAGCGACGGCTGCCCGTACT
>CAMWQD010000133.1 GCA_947176325.1 uncultured Bacteroidales bacterium
TGTTCTTCTTTGCGGCCTTATTTTCAGAAAAGTTTACATCCTGTTGGTTCATGACGATAAAAATTAGCGGAATAAAGGTACAAAATTTCGAGATATTGTTTTTTTAGGAAAAATAACTACCTTTGCCGTCCCATTCGGGAGTTGCTCTCTTAGCTCAGTTGGTAGAGCAAATGACTCTTAATCATTGGGCCCAGGGTTCGAGTCCCTGAGAGAGCACAAAAAATCACGATAAGCCCCTCTATCAGAGGGGCTTATTTTTTTATCAAACTTATTTCAGAACCAAGCTGCGGAACACTTCGCCGCGGTGGGCAAAGTTCTTGAAGCGGTCGTAGCTGGCGGCGGCGGGCGAAAGAATGCAGGCATAGCCCTCGCGCGTATGCGCCTTCGCCCAAGGCACTAGAATTTCGTAGTCGTCTTCTATTATATAATAGGAGGGCAGGGCGTTTCTTTCCTTCAACATTCCGAAAATGCGGCGGCCTGCCTCTCCGGTAAACGCAAGGTTCTCCACGCTGCGGTTCCGCGAAAGGAAATCCGCCAACGGGCTGTAGTCGATGCCGCGATCCATGCCTCCCACAATCACACAATCCACACCTATTATATAAGGTAGGGCGGAAATGCTTTCCACGGCGGCGATGCAGGCTTGGGGAATGGTGCTGATGGAGTCGTTGAAAAAATGTCTTCCCTCCACGCAACCCACATACTCCAAGCGGTGCGGAAGCGGTTTGAAACTTGCCACACGGGCGGCAAGGCGGGCGTAATCTATCCCTTCGGCATGGGCGGCCAGCAGAGCCGCTTTCAAATTGGCTTCGTTGTGATGGCCGATAAGCGGATGAGGTTGTGGAACGGCCACGGGAAAATCTGTTTCCGAGGAGGGCGAGAATGCTACGAACCGAGCCTCTTTCGGATAGTGGGGGAAGCGTTCCAAGAGCCGGGACTTTATCAAGGAATCGTCCACATTATATATAAAGGTGTCTGCAAGCTGTCCTTCTGCTCTTCCCGCCAGATTGATTTTGGCGTTCTGATAATCGAGGAAACTGCGGTAGTGATCCAAGTGTTCTTCGTAGAGATTGAGCAAAACTCCTATGTGCGGCACGGAATGCGCGTGTTCGAGCTGGTGCGCCGAAAGTTCGCAGACAATGCAGCTCTTTTCGCCTATTTCATCGAGAATATCGAAGAACGGAATGCCGATATTGCCCGCCAACACGCAAGGCTTGTAGGCGGAGAGAAGGTGATGCGTGAGCAGGGTGGTGGTGCTTTTTCCTTTGGTGCCCGTGATGCCGATGATTTGTTTTCCGAATGCCCGCAGGAAAATATCGGTCTGCGAACTGAGGTTCGGCAGGCGGTTCATTTCGGGAAAATCCTTGAGCGAGATGCCGGGTGTTTTCAGGATAAGACCCGTGGAGGCGGCACGCGCGGCGAAGGTGTGGAGATAGTTTTCGCCCGTTATGTATTCCACCTCGGTGTCGTGGGCGAAAAGCGGATTGCGTTCTATGTTGGAATTGGCGTCCACCAACACGAGGTGTTTTTGCGGGAGCAGTTGACGCAGCAGGCGGTAGGAACTCTCGCCCTCGCGCCCCAAGCCCATGATGGCGATGTCTCCTTTCACGTCAAAGAACGGAAGCATCTTCTTGCGGAGCGTTTCGGAAAGCGGATTGCTTACAAGTCCGTGGGCGGTTTGCCGTTGACGCACCACGTCGATGCGTTGCCGCAAAGCCGCTTCGAATGCGGGAAGAAGATTATGCTCGGAGGAAAATTCATCCGGAAGTTTGTGGGGTTGCAGGGAGCGGCTTTGCGGCAACGAAAAATAATATTCCAACAAACGGTTTTCTTCGGCAAAGGGCGCGAGTTTCTGCAAAGCCCAATTCACTTCGCCGCGCGTGCCCACACATTCAAAAGGCTTCACTTCCTCCACTCCGCAAAGTTGATCCAAGAAAGTTTTGAGCGAAAGGTCGTCCAACAGATTCTTTCCGAAAAGACGGCTGCACTTTTTAATCCCCATAAAGGGCGCGAGAATGATGAATGCGAAGAGACATTTCGGACACGCCCCGCACCACGAATCGGTTTTGCTGCCTGCGTTGCAGCTTCTGAAAATGCCGTGATAGAGCGGGTAGGAAGCGAACAGACGCGCTATGCCGATTTCGTTCAGGGGGCGCAGAAAACTGAAGTAGTTGAAATTTTTGTCGAGGTGTTTCCGCACATAGGCACGAAAATCATTCTCGAATTCGAGGCTCTTCGAATATTGATGATTGGCACCGTCGGGGCCGTTCCCCACCGTGCTTTCGTTGGCGCTGTTTTCGTTGCTCAAGGCAATGTGACGGCAACCGCTCAGACCCGAAACCAAAAGCGAGGTGAAAGCGAGCATGGCCGAGAACGGCGTGTGTCCGTTCAGAAATCCCTGCTGGTTGAGTTGCAACAGAAGCGGGTCTATGCTTCGGTTCACCACCGCGCAATCTTCTTCGTTGAAGTTTGCTTGTAAACAGCAGTTCCGTGTGGCGCCGCGCATATTGATGACCATCGGATGAAGCGGGGTGTCATCCTTTCCGTTTGCCAAGGTTTTCAGGATTTCGAGAGTCACCACGCTGTCTTTTCCTCCGCCCACCGGCACGATGATTCCGTTGTGCAGCCACACGTTCATGGCATCGCCCGCCGTGCTTTTTCCGTTGTCGGAACATTGAATTTCCATAAAGGAATCGGGCGAGGTTTCTATGCCGTTGAGATAGAAAAATTCTCCCAGACCTTTATAGTAAAGTTTCTTGAACCACGCTTTCTGTTCGGCATCGAGAAAGCCTGCGTCCACCCGCACCATCGGGCTGCAGGCGGCTTTCCAATAGCTGATGAGTTCAACCATGCCGCAATGAAAGACCAAGCGGTCGAGGGTTTGCGGCGCAAGTTTTTCGGGCTGGTAAAACTTTCGAAACGGAATGTTCAGCGTGGGAAAAAATTTATGAACCTCCTTGCCCGACGCATCTTGAAACGCAAAGGAAAACTTTACGTGCAAGCCTGTTGTGTCGAGCGAATACTGATGATTCTTATAAACGAAAACAGGAAATTGTTTCCGCAGTCTTTCGAATTTTTCCTGATTTCCGGCCATTCTTCAAAGGTTATCTTAACAAACAAAAGTACGTTTTTTTATACGTTTTTTGAAAGAACTTTTGCAACTTTGCTTTTCAACAACTCGACTAACATAGGGTTGTTAGTAACCTTATGATTTTAATGATGAAACAAGCGGGTTTATTTTGTAAATTCGCATGTTGAAAAAAGTGTTTGAATTCTGAAAACCCGCACGGGTGGTGAAGAAAACAAACATTGCAAAACAAAAAGACAAGTATGCTTGTTATAGGAATTGCCGGCGGATCGGGTTCCGGAAAAACCACGGTCGTTAAAAAAATCGTCAACAAGTGTGGCGGTAAGTCGGTGACGATAATTTCGCAAGACGCCTACTACAAAGACAAGGGCGAATTGTCGGAAGAGGAAAAACGGAAGATCAATTTCGATCATCCCTCGTCTATCGAATTCTCCTTGCTTGTCAAGCATCTCGATATGCTCAAAAAAGGCAAGTCGATACAGATGCCTATCTATTCCTATCTCACCTGCGCCCGCGCCAAAGAAACCATCACCGTGCATCCCAACGAGGTAATCATTGTGGAGGGAATCTTGATTCTTTCCAATCCGCAGATGCGCCGCCGCATGGATATCATGGTGTTTGTGGATGCCGACAGCGACGACCGCCTGATGCGGATTATCCGTCGTGACATTCACGAGCGCGGAAGAAGTTACGATCAGGTTTTGGAGCACTACGAAACGTGGGTGAAGCCCATGCACCAACAGTTCATCGAGCCCACCAAACGTTTCGCCGACATCATCGTTCCGCAGGGTGGCGCCAACGAAAAGGCGATTCAGATTTTGAGCTCGCACCTGCGTCATTATCTCTCGGAGATGAAGAGTACACAAGAAACCAAGAGTGTTTCTCCCAAGCATGCATCAAAGAAAAAAACAAATAATTCAAAAAAGTAAAAACCATCAAAATTTTAATCATGATGAAAGCTACTCAAACCAAGGCCGCTAAGCCGGCCGCCAAAAAGGCTACCAAGAAAGCCGCTCCCAAAGCTGCTGCTAAAAAGACCGTAGCCAAGAAAGCTGCTCCCAAGGCTGCCGCCAAGAAAACCGTAGCCAAGAAGGCCGCCCCCAAGGCTGCCGCCAAGAAGACCGTAGCCAAGAAGGCTGCTCCCAAGGCTGCCG
>CAMWQD010000134.1 GCA_947176325.1 uncultured Bacteroidales bacterium
TCGGAAAACGACTGCACGTGCGGGTTTTTCGACAAGGCGCCCCGGATAAGTTGCCGCAGGATTCCGTTGCCTTTTCCGTGCAGGATTTCGAGATGCTTTTCTCCGTAGAGCACGGCTTGATCCACTAAATGCAGGGTCTTTTCCACGGCTTCTTCGCCGCGCACGCCCCGCAGGTCGATACGGGGTTTGAAATTCAGCTGTCCTTCCGACAGATTTTCCACTTTCACCGAACCCCGCCCGAGATTTTTCTCGTATTGCAGACTTTCTTTTTCGGTCAATGCAACCAACTTATCGAAAGGAAGTTGCATATGCATATAGTCGAAGTTGACGCGGGCGTTTCCGGTTTGGATTTTCTCGATACGCCCCACGGTGCGCGGGTTGTCCTTCATTCTCACCCACATCCCTACGCGCAACGGAATATTGTTGGGCTTCGCTTCCTCGGCGGGCTTCCGCGGTTTTTCCTCCTCGTTTTCGGGCAACTTTTCTTCCCATTCGGACACTTTCTCGTTCAGCACCTGTCGGGCTCGGCGCGTCGCCTCCTTTTCCGCCTGAGCCTCGCGGATTTCGCGGATGGTACGCTCGATGTCGGCATTGGCCTGTTTCACAAGGCTCCGCGCCTCGGCCTTCGCCTCGTTCATCAAGCGCGTGCGGTGCGTCTCCAAATCGCGCACCAACCCCTTGTATTTCTCTAAGGTAGAATGCAGTAAATCGTCGGCCACCTCCACTTCCTGCCGCTTCTTGTGCAGCACGTGTTTTTCCACCTCAATCTGCTGCAACTCCTGTTCAAAATTCAGCTGCCGCCGCCCCACCTTGTTTTCCGCCGCAGCCAGCACACTTTCGGGCAATCCCGTCTTGCGGGCGATTTCGAAAGCGAAAGAACTGCCCGGCAAACCCTTGCGGAACACATAGAGCGGACGTAGGTTCTCTTGGTCGAAAAGCATCGCCCCGTTCACAATGCCGGGATGATTTTTCGCCATGAGTTTCAAATTGGTATAGTGAGTGGTGATGATGCCCCGCGCACCCTTGCGCAACAGAAATTCCACCAAGGCCTCCGCAATGGCCCCGCCCACCTGAGGTTCGGTGCCGCTGCCCAATTCATCGCTCAGAAACAAGGTGTTCTTGTCGGCGTGTTCCACCCAAAACTTCATGTTCTTGAGGTGAGAACTATATGTAGACAAATCGTTTTCAATAGATTGCTCGTCGCCTATATCCACAAAGATGTCGCGCACCACCCCCGCTTCCGAATCCTCGCGCATACTCACCAAAAGCCCGCATTGCAACATATATTGCAGCAGCCCCACCGTTTTGAGGCATACCGACTTACCGCCCGCATTGGGCCCGGAAATCATCACGATTTTTTCCTCGTCGGCCAGCGACAGATCCAAAGGCACCACCCCCTTCGGGTCTTTGAGATAGAGCAAGGGATGACGCGCCTGCCGCCACACAAAACAAGGCTTGTTGTGCAAAATCGGCATCCCCGCGTCGAGTTTCACGGCCAACAGCGCCTTGCCCCGCAGCACATCCACACGCACCAAAAAACGGTAGGCCGCCGTCAGCACACCCAAGAAAGGTCGCAGGAACGCACTGAAATTCTTTAGGATTTCGATAATCTCCACCCGCTCTTCGTTGCGGAGTTCCACAATTTCGTTGTTGAGGTTGAAGATTTCTTCGGGTTCCATGAAAACCGTCTGCCCCGTGGCCGAAACATCGTGGATAAAACCGCGCATACTCTTTTTGTGCGAGGCAGTTACGGGAATTACCAAACGCTCGTTGCGCACCGTCACATCGGCCTCGTCCTCCACCCAGCCTTCCTTTTTCGCCAAGTCCATATACTTAACGATATATCGCTGTGTTTCACCCGATTTACGGCGTATAAGCTGACGGATACGAAAGAGGTTTTCCGAAGCGTTGTCGCGGATTTCGCCCGTGCGCGTCAGAAGCGTGTCGATTTTGGGCAGCACCTCGGGAACAATCTCCAACTGCTGCGCAAACAGACACAACTGCGGATAGGTTTCCGCGTCCAATTTGTCGAAATAACTCTTGATTTCGGAGAGTGTGACATACGAGGCGCGGAGCCGCCCCAAACCCTCCAAGGTGATATACGAACCCTGCACCTGAAGCCGTTTGAGTTCGTCGCTCAAATCGAAATAATCCTGCGAGGGAAAGGCCGCTTCCAGCATCAGAAGCGATTTGAATTCAGAGGTTTGCTTCAGATAGGTTTGCAATTTCTCGAAAGGGTGGAGCGGTGCGATTTTGGTGCACATCGCCCGTGCCGATTCGGTGATGCATTCCTTTTGCAACAAGCCTATAATGGTGTCGAAACCGATTTTCTGAACAAAAGAGTCGGGGTAGGTCATCGCGCTTCGTCGGCTTTCGCGTCGGTTTCTATTTTATGATATACTTTCGAGGAAGTCCATTTCTTGCGGGCGTAGGCCTGCATGTCGGTCACGGTGTCCTTTTCGTCTATAATCTCCATGCCAATCATGGTCTCCACCATGTCTTCCACGGTCACGATGCCCACAAAACTGCCGTATTCGTCCACCACCATGGCAATCTGCTCCCGCTTGCGTCGGGTTTCGCCGCCTCCCGCCGCGTCCCCGCCCGTGGCCTGCTGCATACGGTTCCACAAACTCAACAGTTTCTGACTTTCGGTAGCGATGAAGATGGGCCGCTTTATCTCCTTGAGTTTCACCTTGTGCTTGTCGGCGGCCACCAATTCAAACACATCCTTCAACAACACAAACCCCGTAATCTTGTCGGGGTTATCGTTCTCATACACAGGAATGCGCGAATATTTCAGATAACTGCGCTCCTTGTAAAATTCGTTCACCGTCATTTCCTCGCAGGCCGTCACCGTCACCATACGGGGGGTCATGATGTCGCGCACCCGCAAATCCTGCAAGCGCAAGATACTGCGCAGACCCTGAATTTCCTCTTGCTCGAAAATACCCTCCTTCGAACCCATGCTCACGATGGCGCTCACCTCCTCGCGGCTCACGCCCGGGTCTTTCTTGCCCCGCGACACCATCCACGAAATGCCCTCCGAAAGCACCACAAAAGGGTAGCAGACCCACATCAGCACCTGAATCACACGGGCGGCGGGCAGACACAGCCGTCGCCAATAGCGCGTGCCGATGCTCTTGGGCAGGATTTCCGAAAAGATGAGGATGATGAGCGTGAGTGCACCCGAAGCCACACCCACGTAGGCGTTGCCGAACACCACGGCACTCTGCGCGCCCACGCCCGCCGCCCCCACCGTGTTGGCGATGGTGTTGAGCGAAAGGATAGACGAGAGCGATTTTTCCATGCGGTTCTTGTTGCGCGTAAAGACAAGCGCCGCTTTCAAGCGCCTTTGCATGGAGCGGGTGTAGCCGCTCTTGATGTATTCCTCGCGCACTTCGTTCTTCACCACCTCGATATACGAAAGGGGTGTGGAAAGCAACACCGCCTCCAATACCGAGCAGAGAAACGATATGCAAACCGCCAGAAGCAGATAGAGAATCAGCAGGAACATGGCTTAGTCTTGCAATTTTTCGCCGAAGGCCAAGTCGCCCGCATCGCCCAGTCCCGGCACGATATACGACTTGGATGTGAGTTCGGGGTCGATGGAGCCCACCCACAGCGTGCAGTTGCGGTGCCCGAGTTTCTGACGCAGATAGTCCACGCCTTTCTGCGAGGCGATTACCGATACAAGGTGCGTGAAACGGGGTGTGCCGTATTCCAGCAACGCATCGTAGCACACGGCCATAGAAGAGCCTGTGGCTAACATAGGGTCGCAGAGAATCAAGGTTTTGTCTTCCAAATCGGGGCAGGACACATAGTCCATTTTGATTTGGAAAGTTCCCGTTTCGTCGTGCTTGCGATAGGCCGAGATAAAGCCGTTTTCGGCACGGTCGAACACCGAGAGCAGACCCTCGTGCAAGGGCAGACCTGCACGCAAGATGCTGGTAATGACAGGTTCCTGCGAAGGTGCCTGCATCACTTTCTCGCCCAGAGGTGTGGCCACGGTGATTTCGTGAAAGGGAAGTTCCTTGCTGATTTCAAAGGCGAAGACACGCCCGATGCGACGCAGGTTTTCGCGGAATCTCATAGGGTCTTTCTGAATGCGCTCGTCACGCAATTCCGCCATGAACCGTAAAAACTGCGACGGTTTCTGATCCAAGATTTTTATTTCCATAGTAAAAAGCAAAAGTACAAAAAGTCGAGCGCAGAACCAA
>CAMWQD010000135.1 GCA_947176325.1 uncultured Bacteroidales bacterium
AAAAAGTGGTTCGCGAATGCGCGGGACGTGTCGGTGGCGCAAAGCCTCCTGCCTTCCGTACTCGCCGTGGTGCTCGCCATTTCCACACAAGATTTTTGCACGTGGGCGGCCCTTTTGGCCGTGGTAGGCGTGGTGACGGCCCACATGGGCATGAACCTTGCCGACGACTATTTCGACTACCGCGTGGATATGCTCTCCGACCGCGAGAAAGTAACCCGCAAAGGCTTCCGCGCCATGCTCGTGAAATATCCCTACCTCACCGACGGCAGCGAAACCCCCGCCCCCCTTCTCCGCGCCATCGCCCTCTTTTTCCTCACGGCCCTCGCCTGCGGCCTGCCCATCTTCATCCTCCGCACCCGTCAATTCGGATTTCTTTCCCCCACAGGCAGTTGGATTCTCCTTGCCGTTGTGTTCCTGACAGCCCTCCTCGGCATCTTCTATTCCGCACCCCCGCTCAAACTCGGCTATCGCGGCTGGGGCGAATGGGTTATCGGCATCATCTTCGGCCCCCTGCTCATGACCGGCACCTATTACGCCGCCGCAGGCACCGTCACCCCCCTCATCCTGTGGATTTCCATACCCGTAGGCCTGCTCGTCATCAATATCCTCTACACCCACAGCTTTGTGGAACGGGAGAGCGACGCCGCCTCCAACAAAATGACCTTCGCCCGTCTGCTGCGCACCGACAAAGCCTGCCTCGCCGCCGCCTACGTGTTTAACTTCCTGCCCTTCGTCCTCATTCTCACCGCCGTAGCCTTAGGCTATATCCACCCCCTCTATCTCCTTGTGCTGCTTATGATACCCCGTTCGGTATGGCTGATACGCTCGCTGCACGCCTACAACCGCGGCGAAACGGGAGTCCCCGCCACGCCCCCCCGCTGGCTCGGCAGAATGAAGGATTGGGACGCGGTGAAAGCGAAAGGAATTGATTGGTTTCTTATGCGTTGGCTCACCGCCCGCAACATCTTGAGCGGCTTTTGCCTGCTGATAGTTTTGGTGAAAGTGATACTTATATTAATATGAAAAAGTTTCTCTATTTAGCAATATGGTGGACGCGCGCCGTGTTTTTCGGCCGCCGCAAACCCCTGCAAAGCGTCATCTTCATTTCCGACCGATGCAACCTAAGCTGCAAGCATTGCGCGGTCTACAATCATAGCAACCCCCAAAGCAAAACCTACGCGCAGATTCGCGAGGAATTGGCCTACTGCTATGCGCAAGGCTCCCGTTTCGTGGATTTTGAAGGCGGCGAACCCTTCCTGTGGCGCGGCACGGACGAAAACGGCACCGAATGCAACGTAAACGACCTTTGCCGCCTGGCCCGACGCATGGGCTTCTTTTCCTGCACCATCACCACCAACGCGCAGGAACCTTTCGACGGAAGCGTGGCCGACAGCATTTGGGTGTCTATGGACGGAGTGGGGGACTATCACGAACTCGTGCGCGGAAAAGGCACCTTTGCCCGCCTCGAGAAAAATATCGCCACCTGCGGATGTAAGAATTTGAGTGCGAATATGGTGGTGAACACACTCAACCACGAATCCTTGCCCGCCGCTATCGAATACGTCAAGCAAAGCCCCTATTTCAAAAGCCTTTCCGTCAACCTGCACACCCCCTTTCCCGGCACCGAGGAAATGGCGCTTCCCAAAGCCCTCCGGGACAAAGCGCTCGACACTGTATTAGACTATAAGAAACGCGGTTATCCTATCATGAATTCCAAGAGCGGCCTCAAGAAGATGCGCTCCAATCACTTCAAAAAACGCTGCTGGATAACCAACTTCATCTATACCGACGGCACCCGCAGCGCCCAATGCATAGGCGCGGACATGAACCTCTGCGCCCAATGCGGATTCTGCATGGCGGGAGAGGAAGCCTCCGTTTTCGGCCTCTGTCCCGACACCCTTTTGGCCGGCCTCAAATTGAGAGTGTAAGACACTAAAAATTCTTACCTTTGCAAAGTTTTGTACGTTAATTTTAAATAAAAAACAAATAATCATGCAAAGAGACACGCAGATTTTCGACCTGATCGAACAGGAAAGAAAACGTCAGACCTCGGGTTTGGAGCTGATTGCTTCCGAAAACTTCGTTTCCGACCAAGTGATGGAAGCTATGGGTTCGGTCATGACCAACAAGTATGCCGAAGGCTATCCCGGACACCGCTACTATGGCGGCTGCCAGATTGTAGACCAAAGCGAACAGCTGGCCATAGACCGTCTTAAAAAACTTTTCGGCGCCGAATACGCCAACGTGCAGCCGCACTCCGGCGCACAGGCCAACATGGCCGTATTTACGTGCTGCCTCAAGCCCGGCGACACCTTCATGGGCTTGGATTTGGCGCACGGCGGACACCTTTCGCACGGCTCGCCCGTCAACTTCTCGGGTATGACCTACCGTCAGGTGGCCTATCAGGTAAGCGAAGAAACGGGTACCATCGACTACGACCAAATGGAGAAAGTGGCCCTGCAGGAAAAGCCCAAGTTGATTGTGGGCGGTGCTTCGGCCTATTCGCGCGATTGGGATTGGAAACGCATGCGTGCCATTGCCGATAAGATCGGCGCCCTTCTCATGGCCGACATCGCGCACCCCGCCGGTCTCATCGCCTGCGGTTTGCTCAACAACCCCCTCGAATATTGCCACATTGTCACCTCCACCACCCACAAGACCCTTCGCGGCCCCCGTGGCGGTATCATCATGATGGGCAAGGACTTCGAAAATCCTTGGGGTGCCACCACGCCGAAAGGTGTTGTGAAGATGATGTCGCAGATGTTGGATTCGGCGGTGTTCCCCGGCACGCAGGGCGGCCCGCTCGAACACGTCATTGCCGCCAAGGCCGTGGCTTTCGGCGAAGACCTCACCGAAGACTACAAACGCTACATCCAGCAGGTTAAGGCCAATGCGGCCAAGATGAGCGAAGCGTTCATGAGCAAAGGCTATAAGGTAATCAGCGGTGGCACAGACAACCACTTGATGTTGATTGACTTGCGCACCAAGTTCCCCGACCTCACCGGTAAGGTGGCCGAAAACACTTTGGTTCGCGCCGACATCACCATCAATAAGAACATGGTGCCTTTCGACAGCCGCAGCGCCTTCTCCACCAGCGGTATCCGCGTAGGTACGCCCGCCGCCACCACCCGTGGCCTCAAGGAAGCCGACATGCCGGTAATCGTTGACCTTATCGATCAGGTATTGTGCGACGTGAACAACGAAGCCGTTATCGAAAAGGTTCGCAAGACCGTCAACGAAATGATGTCGAACCGTCCTCTGTTCGCTTGGTAATGAAAGGCAGTAAGTTTCTACAGGACTTCAAGGCGTTCGCGCTCAAAGGCAACGTAATGGACTTGGCTGTCGGTGTGATTATCGGCGGCGCGTTCGGAAAAATCGTTTCCTCGCTTGTGGCGGACGTCATCATGCCCTTGTTGGGCCTGCTTGTGGGCGGTATCAATTTCACCGACCTGCACTTTACGCTCAAGGCCGCCAAGGAAGTGGACGGCGTGTTGGAACCGGCCGTGTTGCTCAACTACGGCAAATTCCTGCAAAGCGCATTCGATTTCCTGATTATCGCTTTCTCGATTTTCCTCTTCATCCGCTTGCTTTCCAAGCTGCAAACCAAGAGGGATAAAGCCGCTGCGGAGGCTCCGGCACCGGAACCGCCCGCGCCTTCGAAAGAAGAGCAGTTGCTCACCGAGATACGCGACTTGCTGGCCGACAAGAAAAACTAGGCGGGAACCCCCGTCGGTTGAGGATTGCGCGTCTGGACTTGTTTCAGGCGCGCAATTTGTTTAGTGCCGCGCACCAAATTTCGGCGGCGGAACGCACTTTCTCGGTGCAGGTGGGTGCGTTGGGCATACTCAGTAAGTCGGCGCAGCGCAAGGCTCCGTTGCGCTGTTTGAATTCTTCGGCCAATTCCTGCACCAATCCGAAAGTGCGTTTTTTGCCTTCGGCATCTCTCGGGCGGATGGAACCTGTTTCCAATCCGGCCAGCAGGAACACACCCATAGCTGCGCCGCAGACATCCCGCATCCCCCCGATACCGCCGCCGAAAGCGGCAGACATCTTGAGCGATTGTTCCATGGTGAAACCGTAAAGGTCTCCGAAGGCCGCCACCACGGCCTGACAGCAGTTATAGCCTTCCTGATGCAGCTCGGCTGCCCGTGTTATTCTTTCTTCGTACATATTT
>CAMWQD010000136.1 GCA_947176325.1 uncultured Bacteroidales bacterium
GTTCAGGTTCCTCGGCAACCGGCGCAGGCTCCTCCACAGCGGGCGCGGATTCCTCCTCCTCCTTGGCCACCGACATCAACTTGCGCTTGAGCTCCGACACCGAATTGCGCATACGCGACACCGCATCCCCGGGCTGCTCCACCTCGGTGCGCTCCACCTCGCAGACGGCATCGTACAACGCACGCAAATCGTTCTTGAGCACCACAACGGCTTCGGCATCGGGAGCGCTCTCCGATTCCACCAATTCCTCCACCCGAGCCACCACAGGTTCCAACAGCTCTATTATATGTATCTTTAATTCAGTGTTTTTCATAAAACAAAAATTTCCCGTTCAGTTTACACAAAGAAATCGTATTTTAGCACGTTTTTCGCAGCGCGCGCATATATTTTTAAACACCCACAAGTTGAAATTATTATGGACTTTGATGCTTCGGATTGGATGCACCACCCCAAAGGAGGGATAGAAGTAGTCTGTGGTTCGATGTTTTCGGGCAAGACGGAAGAACTCATCCGACGCCTCAAACGTGCCGGTTTCGCGCATCAGAAAATCGAAATCTTCAAGCCTGCCATCGATGTGCGCTACGATACGGTGCGGGTGGTTTCGCACGACGAAAAGGCGGTGAACTCAACGCCCGTGCAGACGGCTTCCGAAATTCTCCTTCATGTGAGCGACGCCGAGGTGGTGGGTATCGACGAGGCGCAGTTTTTCGGAGAAGATTTGGCCGAGGTGTGCACGATATTGGCCAATCGCGGCATCCGCGTGATTATAGCGGGCTTGGATATGGACTTCGAAGGCAAGCCCTTCGGCCCCATGCCGCAGTTAATGGCTATCGCCGAGTCGGTGACGAAAGTGCACGCAGTCTGTGTGAAATGCGGCAATCCCGCACAATTCTCGCATCGTTTTTCGGGAAGCAAGAGTTTGGTGCAGCTGGGGGAAACCGATTCCTACGAACCGCTTTGCCGGCGGTGCTATCTGGAGGCCACAAAAGAGTCTATATCCACCGAAAGCGACACATAGAACGTGATGCCCGGCGAAGTAGACGACACAAGGTCGTAGTCGGGCGGTCTGTAATTGAAGAGGTTGTCTATGCCCACATTGAGCGAGATGGCATCCATGAACCTTTGACTGACATTGAGTTTCCACATCGTGTAGGCCGGATAATGCACCTGCTCGTAGACAGGTTTTCCGTTTTCGTAGACATTGCTTTTGGCGGCCACCGAGTTGAGGCTCGACAGCACGCGCCCGCTCAACGACACGCCCAAACCATACCAACCTTTTTCAAAACGGTAGTCGAAACGCGCCACCCCCGTATGCGGGCGCGCGTAACTCACATTCACCCCACTCTCTTTCTGACGGTCGAACACATAGGCATAACTGAGCCTGATGCCGAAACCATAAGGCAGTTTCACCATGAAAGAAGCATCGAACCCTGCCGTGTGCGACATATTCACATTGCGGTAGAAAGCCGTATCCTGCCTAACGTTGTAGACCGTGGTTATCTTGTCGCGGGTATGGCAATAGTAGCCGCTCAAGGTAAGGCTGAAACGGTTGCGCGCATATTCGGCGCTCAGCATCACATTCTGACTTTTTTCGGGTTTCAGGTTCGGGTCTCCGTAGAGAATGAACCAACCCATGCCGCCCATATCGTAGTTGGAATACATCTCCTTGAGCGTGGGGGCGCGGAAGCCGCCCGCATACGAAAGCCGCAGCGAAACAGGATTGATTTTATACATCAACGACACCTTGGGCGAAAGATGAGGCAGCCTGAAGCCGCTGTTGTAGTCCATTCTCAAACCATAAACCAGATACCAGCGTTTCTTGAAACGGACATCGTGCTGAACGTAGGCCACGGCGGTGTGTGCCATGTAATTTCTGAACGCACCTTCGGAAGTGGTGTCGAAACGGTCGGACATCAAGGTTTCGTTGAAGTATTCGGCACCTGCGGTGAGGATGTTTTCGGGCGTGAAGCTATAATCGAACTGCAAGTTGGCCTTGTTCTGCATATTGCTGTATTCCTTGGTAAGCAGCTCCGCCCGAGGGTAGAAATTGTATTTGTCGTAGAGGTCGAAAGCGTAGTCGACACGCAGATGCGCCTTGTCGGTGATTTTGCCGTCGAGCGCCGCGCCCACCGTGCCGTCGATATAGCGGTTGATGAGTGTTTCGGTGTAGTCGCGTTCCCGGCGGTAGAATCCGCCCCGCAGCCTGAGCGAGAAACCGGGCAGGAAATCATAGCGGAAACTTTGGTTGGCGTGAAACGTCCGCCCTCCGTAGATAATGGAAGGCGAACTCAACGGATCCGTGCCTTGGAGCGTATAGGTATCCACCGATTTATAGGAAACATTGGTGAGACTGTTGAATTTCTTGCGGTCGAAACCTACGGTGGCCCCCGTTTTCCATTCGTTGTGGGTGCCGTAGCGTCCGTTTGCGTTGAGCGACCAAGGCTTCTTGGCCTCCTTGGTGATGATGTTGACCACGCCGCCTATCGCGTTGGAACCGTAGAGAGCCGAAGCCGCACCCCGCACGATTTCCACCCGTTCGATATTGTCTGTGCCGAGACGCTCGTAGTCTATGTTGTTGAGACTCTCTCCGGCCAGACGCTCCCCGTCTATCAAGAAAAGCACATCGCTGCCGCCCATGCCCTGCATATTCATCACCACCTGCCCGTCCATCTGTCGGCTGAACTCCACACCCGGAATCTCGGTCTGCAACACGTCGGCAATATCGAGGGCACCCGTCTTTTCTATTTCCTGAGAGGAAATCACCGTGGTGACCACCGGCACGTCCTTGAGCATCTTGGGCGTGCGTGTGCCTGTAACCACCACCGCGTTGAGCTGGATTTGACAGGCAACCGCCGTGTCGGAAAAAACAGACGGAGAAAGTTGCTGCGCCCGCGAAGGTGTCTGAAAAAACAAAGCCCCCGCGCCCGAAAGGACACAGAGGCAAATGTTTACAAACCTAAAAAACATGGCGAATTAAAAGTCAATCGGATATTTATAGTCGAAGGAAACATAGCCGGTCTTGTCCACATCGTTCTTATACGAAGTGAATTTGATTTCGGCGTATTTATTCTCGCGGGTGCGCACGATATACACATTGTCTCGCACCGTATAGACAGGAGGCATCACGTCCATGTCATACGTCACCCAGGCGTTCAGGGCGGGGTTCAACTCCGCTTCGGCATAACCGATAATGCCCTGCATCATCTGGGTCATATCCACGATAATGCTGTCCTTGACATCGGAAACAAAACCCTCGGAGGGAAGCGCAACCACCTGCCCGAAAGCGGTGAAATCGGTCTTGAGGGCGGCACCGCCGTGGGTGCGTACATTCTCGCGATGGAAAGCCACATCCCATTTCTCGGGAGCGGCCTCGGTATAGGCCTGTGTGGTGGCCTTGCCGTCTTCAAAGGAAAAATAAACCCATTGGTCGTAGGCCGAAGCGTTGAGATTGGTGGCGCGACGGATTTCGGAATCCTTGGGCTTGGCAGGGTCGGGCTTGTTGCACGAAACCGCAAGGAGCGCGAGGCTCACGGAAATCAAAGAAAAAAGAAAAAACCTTTTCATAGGGGCAATTTTTGCGGGGTGATTTTCTGACGCAAAATTGCAACGAAACACAGGACTGCCCAATACTAACATATAGGTATTTTCAGGCCCTCCCCTAATCAAAATTTGTCATATTGCTTTAGACCGGGATAAAAAAAACGGCCGCCGAAGCGACCGTTGAATTCTTGTGACACCGGTGGGATTCAAACCCGCAACCTTCTGATCCGTAGTCAGATGCTCTATTCAGTTGAGCTACGGTGCCTTTCCGAAAGGAGCGCAAAGTTACATTTTTTTTATGTTTTTGCAAACTTCACGCCGAAAAACATCTTATATCAAGGGTGCGAGGTAGCGGGTGAGCGCATATCCCCCGAAAAAGAGCCATATATAAAGGAGGAACGCCAGCAGGAACGGACGAGGCCCGGCCTTCTTGAACTTGTCGAAACTCGTTTCGGTGCCCAGGGCGGTCATGGCCATCGTGAGCAGGAAGGTGTCGAAAGCGTTGATGTAGCCGATGCAGGCGGAAGGCACTATATTGAGCGAGTTGAAGCCTATCACCAACAAAAAGATAAACGCGAACCAAGGCACGGCGATTTTGCCTTTCCTGGCCTGCGGCTGCGCCACGG
>CAMWQD010000137.1 GCA_947176325.1 uncultured Bacteroidales bacterium
CCTGTGGTGCACACTCAGATAGTAGGTGGTGATGCCGTCGGTCTCATTCCAGTCGCTCCAATAGCCCTCCGGCACCACGGCAGGCGCGGGCGTCATGGCACGGATTCCCGAATTGAACATACCCACCACCGTGTCGTGGTCGATAACGGCGGTTTCCTTCTTGGGCAAAGCCGCCCAATCGGCACCCCACGCATATTCGTATTCGGCCGCCGCACGGGCCGCCTTGCGTTTGTTCTTATACTTTGCATTCTTCTCGTTGGCACGCGCCCAGAGCGTTATCTCGCTGCCCGCGCACACAATCGTGTCGTCTTCGGTATGAATCAGCGTAAAGTCGGGCGCATCCACGGTAACATAGGGTTTGAAATCGAAACCCTTGAATTTGTTGTTGCCCCAATCACCGCACGTAAACTCGAAGATGGCCCGGCAGGTAACCTTGACATCGGCGGGCGAATTCGTTACATAGAGCGTGTCTTTCTGCTCTCCCAACACCGAGAAGGTGGGGAACAAATTGCCGTCGAGCAAAGGATTCTTGTAGGTATTGCCGTCTATCTCATAACTGCCGTCGTAGCGCCATTCGTAGTGCACCAAAGGCTTGATGTCGTCGGGCAGGTCGGGAATGGAAGCCACCACCACCATGGGCGCGGTGGGACAGTTCTGCAAAGAACCCACTTTGGCAAGTTCCAAAGGCATGGTGCTGTAGTCGCGATATTCTATCAGATTGGGCACGAAGTCTTCGGAACGGTAGCGGCGCAAACCCGTGCCGCATTCGTTGCCGGGCGTATAGAGCACATAGTAGAGCGTGTCGCCCGCCTCGAAACCACTGTTCAGCTGTTCGCAGGGAGTGGTCTTGTCCACCCTCAGCGAAGGGTCGTTCAACACCAATTTAAAGCCTTCTTCCACCACGGAGCGAATCTTGGCCATGGCGGAATTGGAGTTGGAAATATGGGTATTCGTTACCGTAGACTTATAACCCAATATCTTCACAAGGTCGTAATCGGAATTCCAATAATTGTTATCGCTGATTTCCTGCGGCTCGAAGCCATTGTCGGCATAACCGAACGTGTTGTTTTCATCTTTCGGATCGTAGCGGTAGTAGCCTAAGAAAACACTGTCGCCGCCCCCCACGGGTTTCTTGAACCAAATCATGGTGAAATCGCGCGGCAGATAGCGTATGTCTGTGGTGACGGTGATAGGAGCGTTCTCGCAAGCCGCCTGATTGGCGAACATGGTCTGAATGGGAGCAAGCTCGGCCGGCAACTGCGTGTTGAATGTACGCGGAACAGGCTTGGTGTTGGCCGTGTAAGCCGGATTCAGATAGGCGCTCTCGGTGGTGATGGAATCGAATACGGCGCAAGGCATGGACGTATTCGAAATGGCGCAGGAATATTTATCGTAGAAACCCGTGCGCGGCAACACCACATCGGTTTCGGAATGCTCCTCGTTGTCGGAATGCACCCGCCCCGTATAAATCACTTCCTTTTCGTTGCGCAACCACGTAATCGTGTAATCCTGACCCGTGTTCCACGCCAATACGCGATATTTTACACTGTCGTAGCAAGATTCCAGATAAGGTTCGCCCGTGCCGCCCGCATTCACCACATTGGCGCTCATATAGACCGGATAGCGCACGTTGATTTCAAAAGGAACCGACTGCACGGTGCTTTCGGCCACACATTCCTCGTCGGAATGCATAATCACATCCACATAGTCGTCGTGGTCGAGCACCGCCGAAAAAGTTTCGCCCGTGGCGTTGTCCTGCGTGATGCCGTTGATACGCCATTGGTATACAGGCTCCTGGCCCGCATAGGCCGTCCGGAGTTTGAAGGTGAGTTCCCTACCCTCGCAGAAAGGCCCCACCGGCTTTCCCGGCTCGAGCCCCGAAGCCAAGGTATCCACCACCACTTCCACACTCGGGTGCAGCCAGTCGCGGTAGATCATCGAATCGGAAATCAATACGCTCTCGCCCGTCACCAAGTCGTAGATGCTCACGCTCACCGCGCAAAGCCCCTGATAGGTGAGACGCGGCGCACGCGCAAAAGGATCATCGATAACCGGAGCGGCCACATTGCTCTCGAGGCTGGTGACGCTCCACTTGTAGTTGAACTTGCCGCTGCCGCCCCTGGTGAGCACATTCAGCTGAATGCTCTTGTCGCTGTTGTCGTTGCCACAGCGATATACGGGGAAAGGATTGAGGTGGCCCGTGATGTTGCGGCCCTTGACGAACACCGACGACGCAAATTCCTTCCTGCAACCATACTTGTCTTCGATGGTGGCCGCCACAAGGCTGGGCTCTATCATGGGCATGGACGTTACGTATACCGGCTCGCCCGGCGTCATCTCAAACACATTCTGCCCCTCGGCGAAAAGACTGTCGGGAGAGAAGGTTACGGTGAGCGGATAGGCCGAAGCGACGGTCTGCCCCGTTACCGTGAACATAGGGCTCGAACCCGGATTGATGAAGTCCCATTCGGGCGAAAGCGAAGCATCGGTGATATGGTTGGCCCCCACGGTATAGGTTACCGTGTCGAAAGTGTAACAGCCGTTGGGAGAGAAAGCCGCCATCTGGAAGCGGTATTCGCCTTCCTGTTGGGGCGTGAAGGTGGGATTCTTGGTCTTGGAACCTTTCAGGAACTGGGACTGTTGCGAAGCCTTGCCCGAAATTTCGGTCCACTGGTAGTCGGAACCGCCCTCGCCGTTGAGAGTGAGACGGGCGCCGACGCAAAGCAACGAATCGCGGCCCGCATCCACGAGCTCGGGGGCGGGCCCTTTGCCCGGCAAAGCGTTGATGACGCCGTTGGTGATGCCTTCCCGAAAATCGAAGTACTCACCCCCGAAATACGACGGCCCCGTAGAGAAGGCCATCTGCGACCAATGGCAGAAATCGAGACGGCAAATACCCTCCTTCTTGCAACGGATGCGGATGCGGAACAAAGGCACCGAATCGGTGAGCATGAACGCCTGGCTCTCGTTGGCAAACCACGTGGACGCAAAACGGCCCGCCGTGGGACACGTATCCGTATACACTCTATCCTGGGCACTTTGCCAGTTCTCACCATAGAGGTAGGAGTTCTGCATGCAGCACTTGATGTTGGGGTTCATATCCTTCAACACAGGCTCGCACACCCAATAATTATACGAATTTCTTTTGTAAGATGACACAACCTCGCACACCGTTGTGTCGGAAAGGTAGAGGAAGAACATGAAATTCTCCATGGCGCGCACCCCTTTCTGGGTGGCATACTCGCCGAAGTCCACATACACAGCCACATCGGCGGTCTGACCCGGACAAAGTTCGACACTCTCCACACGGATTTTCGCCTTGGGACTGTTGGGTGTGAGCTGCCCCTGCGCCCAAAAGCTCAAAAAGAGCAAGGTAAAAATCAATAATCTTTTCATATTCTTTCCTTTCCAGTTACAATATTAGAATGTGGGAACCAAAGGTCTGTCGGGACGCTTGAGATCCGCACGATAGGTGAGGGTGAGTTCGTGCGAGGGCTTGTAGGCCTTGCTGGTGCGGCCGATATTGGCATCGAAGGCATAGCTGAGGCCGAAGTTGCGGTTGATGTTCACGCCCGCCGTAATCACCAGCGCGTCGATACGGTAGACAAGACCGAACTGAATCATATCGCGGTAGACGGCCCGCACGCTCACATCCACGTTGGCCGATTTCTCGGCTATCCTCGCGGCCACCATGGGCAACAACGCCCAATCGGGATTGAGCACGAAGTTGTAGCCGAAGTAGAAGTAGGTGTGAAAGGCGTCCACGCTCGGATTCTTGCCCAGCTTGATGGGCAGGTTCTGCGCCGAGAAGCCCGCAATGATTTCGGAGGTGTGGAACTCGATGCCCAAGCCCATATCCATGTTGGGGTTGAACTCATCGCCCTTGGAGATATACACTTCGCCGTTGGGCAAAATGCCGTCGGTGAGGAAACGCCGCTTTACGCCGAGGTTCACCCCGAAGTTGATATACGCATCCTGCCCCACTTGCAGACAATACATGTAGTCTACCTTGAACACCACGTTGTTTTCGATGTTGGCGTTCCACTGGTGCAGCGACATGCCCACGCCCATGTTCTTGTCCTTGAAGTAGTAGGACGCGT
>CAMWQD010000138.1 GCA_947176325.1 uncultured Bacteroidales bacterium
GAAAAGGAGGAGAAAAAGGGTGTGGCGACACTTCATATTTTCGGTAAAATTTTGTATTAAATGACAAAGATACAGAATATTTTCCGAAAAACCAAATCAAAGTTTTTGTAAACCAATCTTTTATTATTATAACTGAACACGAGGCCGTTATAGAGCGCCCACCGCCCTACCTCCTCTCGTCCTCAATCTTTTCCCCGTCTCCACCCGTTATAATAATAAAAGATTTCCACACAAAAAAAAGCGTTTTGATAAACGCTTTTTAAAAAGGAATGGTTCTATAAGCCGGGTTCTGTACAGTATAAACTGCGACTGTCATTTATCTCGGCGGGCCGTTGCCGGACCGCTCTATCGATCTACCCCCCGTCATCGGCCGAGCCCGCCTTGGCATACGGTATATTTGATCTTTCAACCCATAAGGTTTGCCCCGGAGTAACGTCACCGCACCCCGCGTGAGCTCTTACCTCACGTTTTCACCCTTACCGGAAAACCGGCGGTTATTTTCTGCGGCACTGTCTGTCGGCCTCGCGGCCGCCTTCCCGTTAGGAAGTATGGTGGCTCTGTGTTGCCCGGACTTTCCTCTGCATGCAGCGACAGTCCGAACCATTCCCACAGCGAAATTACAGATATTTTTCGATTTCGGAGCGAGTGATGGGGCCGGGGCAGAGGATTAAGAGGCGTTCGATGACGTTGCGCAGCTGGCGGATATTGCCCGCCCAAGGCTGCGCCTGCAGGCACACCAACGCGTCTTCGGTCATTTCAACGGCAGGTTTGCCCATAGAGGCCGACAGTTGCCCGATGAAATAGTTGACCAACAGCGGAATATCCGCAATATGCTCGCGCAGAGGCGGCACCTTGATGACGATAACGCTCAGACGGTGGTAGAGGTCTTCGCGGAAACGCCCCGCGGCGATTTCCGCGGTCAAATCCTTGTTGGTGGCGGCAATGACCCTCGCATTGACGGCAATCGGTTTCTCTCCCCCCACCCGCATGATGGTACGTTCCTGCAAGGCACGCAACACCTTGGCTTGCGCGGCCAAACTCATATCGCCTATCTCGTCCAAGAACAGCGTGCCGTCCTGCGCCTGCTCGAAACTGCCCTTGCGCTGCTTCACCGCCGAGGTAAACGAACCCTTTTCGTGCCCGAAAAGCTCGCTTTCTATCAATTCCGAAGGAATGGCGGCGCAGTTCACTTCCACGAAAGGCCCGTTCGCCACACGGCTGGCCTGATGAATGCGGCGGGCGATAAGTTCCTTGCCCGTGCCGTTCTCGCCCGTTATCAACACACGGGCATCGGTGGGCGCCACCTTGTCGGCCATCTCCAGCGCGGTGCCGAAATCGCCGGCATTGCCCACGATACGGTATTTTTCCTCCACCTGCCGTTGCAGATGCTGCGTCTTGGCCACCAAGTGCTCGCGCTCCAAGGCATTCCTGAGCGACACCAAGATACGGTTCAAGTCCAAAGGCTTCTCGATGAAATCGAACGCGCCTTTCTTGATGCAGTCCACCGCCGTTTCTATATCGCCGTGGCCGGACACCATGATAAAAGGAACCGCTTGCAAAGCCAAGGCTTTTTCCAACAGTTCCACCCCGTCCATGCCCGGCATCTTGATATCGCAGAAAACCGCCCCGTAGGTGTTCTTCTGCAAGAGCGCAAGCGCTTTCTTGCCGTCGGGAGCCTCATCCACCGTGCAACCCTCGTATTCGAAGATTTCACGCAGGCTTCCGCGTATCAGGGCTTCGTCGTCCACCACCAAAAGGCGGCATCCTTTCATCTCCATTTCAACTGCAATTTAGGATTTATAACGAATCCACTTCCAAAGTTCCTTGTAGCTTCCTTTCTTGCCATACATGAGGATTCCCACGCGATAGATGCGCGAAGCCACCCAAATGGAAGCGATGAATCCCAACACCAAAAGCCCAATCGAAAGCAACAGCTCCCACGTGGGCACGCCGAAAGGAATACGCGCCAGCATCACGATGGGCGAGGTGAACGGAATCATCGAACCCCAAAAGGCCAGCGGGCCCGAAGGGTTCTGCAACACATTGGCGGTGATGATGAGCGCCAGAATCAAAGGCACGGTGATAGGCAGCATGAACTGGGAAGCGTCTTCTTCCTTCTCCACGGCAGAGCCCACGGCGGCGAACAAAGACGCATACAGGAGGTATCCGCCCATAAAGTAAATCAGGAAGAAAAAGGCCAGCTGCTTGATATGCAGACTTGCCACGATAGCCTGAAAATCCTTCATCATTTCCTGAAACTCGTTCATCGGCACCATATCGGCCGGCATGCCGCTCTGCGCGGCGGCCAACTGGGCGGCATCCACCCCGCCGCCGGTGAGCAATCCCACCACCAGCATGAGGATGGAGGAAAGCACAATCCAGACCAAAAATTGGGTCAGGCACACCAGCACCAGCCCTATCACCTTGCCCATCAGCAACTGCATGGGCTTTACCGAAGAAATCATCACCTCGATGATGCGGCTCGACTTCTCTTCTATCACCCCGGCCATAATCATGTTGCCGAACATAAAGATGAACATATAGATGAGGAATCCCAGCACATAGGCCAAGGCCGTCTTCACTTCGGTGTAGGAACGCTCTCCGGTCTTGCGGTTCTGCGAAACGATGTCCGCCTTTGCATTATTAATATAAACAAAAGTGGATTGATCTATATCGCTCTCCCTTTGCAAAAGTTCCATGCGGAGCCGCGTTTCGGTCATTGTCTCTATCTTGGAAAGCTTGGTAACCGAAGGCTCCGTTTTCTCATAAAACAGTTTGATGTTCTGACGGTTGCTGTCTTGCGAACCCGGATAGAGCCACAGCAGCACATCGTATTCCCCTTCGCGCATTCCTTCGAAAGCCACCGCCGTGTCCTGCACGTATTCGAAGGTGTCGTCGCCCTCGCTCACGAAGGAATCGGCATACAGCCCCGTTTCGTCCACCACGGCGAAGACGGTCTTGCTGCCGCCGATAGTGGCCAGCAAAGCCGAAGAGAACGCCAGCACCACAATCAACACCGGCACCAGAATGGTGGCCACCAGAAAGCTCTTTTTCTTGACCCTCGTCATATACTCCCTCTGGAGCACAACCCATGTGTTATTTTTCATGTTCTTCGGTGTTTTTAACGGTTTGGATAAAAATATCGTTCATGCCGGGAAGCTTTTCCGAAAACTCCTTCACATCCCCATACTTCATCAAGGCCTGCAAGACGGCGTTTCCGCTTGTATGATCCTGCGGCAGACGTATCTTGAGGTCGTACATGCCCGGTGTGTCGCGGCGTTCGCAGCCGAGCACCTCCAATTCCGAGCGCAGGCTTTCCACCTGTGCGTCCTCGCTCTTCAACAACACGTGATACACATTGCCGCTGAACTGGCGGCGAATGTCGTCCACTTTGCCGTCCAACACTTTCTTCGACTTGTTTATCAAGGCTATTTCATCGCAGATTTCCTCCACCGAAGCCATGTTGTGGGTGGAGAAGATAACGGTGGAACCTTCTTTGCGCAGGTTCAGGATCTCGTCTTTGAGCAGCTGGGCGTTGAGCGGGTCGAAACCGCTGAAAGGCTCGTCGAAAATCAAGAGTTTGGGGCGGTGCAGCACCGTCACCACAAACTGTATCTTCTGCTGCATGCCCTTGGAGAGTTCCATCACCTTCTTGTTCCACCACGAATCGATGCCGAATTTCTCGAACCATTGGTGCAGGCGCGTGGCGGCTTCCTTGCGGCTGAGCCCTTTGAGCTGCGCCAGATACATCGCCTGGTCGCCCACCTTCATATTGCGGTACAGCCCGCGTTCTTCGGGCAGGTAGCCCACCTGATAGATATGGTGTTGCGCCAGTTTCTCGCCGTTGAGCAACACCATGCCTTCATCGGGGGCGGTGATTTGGTTGATGATGCGTATCAGGGTGGTTTTTCCCGCGCCGTTTGGCCCGAGAAGCCCGAAGATGCAGCCTTCGGGAATACGGATGCTTACATGATCCAAGGCCGTGTATGCGCCGTAACGCTTCACCACGCCTTGAGTTTCCAACAAATAGTTCATCATGCGAAAGTTT
>CAMWQD010000139.1 GCA_947176325.1 uncultured Bacteroidales bacterium
GTTCCCCATTCCCTCCTTTGGTTCCCAACCCCGGGCCGGGGGGAATCTGGTAATCGGGGGCGGTTGTCCTGTGGTGATACAGTCTATGACCAACACCCCTACCCTCGATACCGAAGCCACCGTGGCGCAATGCAAGCGACTTTTCGACTGCGGTTGCCAAATGGTGCGCATCACCGCCCCCGGTCTTCCCGAAGCCCGCAATCTGGAGAATATCAAGAACGCCTTGCTGAAAAGCGGCTATAACAACCCGCTCGTGGCCGACATTCATTTTCTGCCCGAAGCGGCGCTGCTTGCCGCCGAAATCGTGGAGAAAGTGCGCATCAATCCCGGCAACTACTGCGACAGAAAGAAGGGAAAGACCGAGTTTTCGGAAGCGGAACAACAGGCCGAGCGTGTCCGCATCGCCGAGCGCATCGCACCGCTTTTGGACGTTTGCAAGAAACATCGCACCGCGCTTCGCATCGGTGTCAATCAAGGCTCGCTTTCGGAACGCATGATTGCCCTGTATGGCAACACGCCGCAGGCCTTGGTGGAAAGCGCCCTCGAATTTATCGGCATCTGCCGCGAACAAGGCTTCGCCCAAACCGTGGTTTCGCTCAAATCGAGCCGGGTGCAGACCATGTATCGCTCGGTGAAACTGCTGACGGAAAGAATGATACAGACGGGGCTTGCCTGTCCGTTGCATTTGGGGGTTACCGAGGCGGGCAACGGCGAGGATGCCCGTTTGATTTCGGCAATCGGCATAGGAAGCCTTTTGAAAGAAGGTATCGGAGACACTATCCGTGTGTCGCTTACCGAAGCGCCCGAAAACGAAATTCCCGTGGCGCGCGAAATTCTGCGGGCGGCGAAAGGGGAAGAAGGAACCGAAGCCTCCATTCACGCCGCCGTGGCCTTGGGCTCCCGGCTGCTCGAAAATCCCAAAGCCGACTTACAGGCTGCCGAACCCAGCCTTTCGCAAGAAGAAAACAAAAAACTTACCGACGATATTTATCAGGCCGCCGGCCTGCGGTTTCACAAAACCCGCTTCATTGCCTGCCCCTCCTGCGGCCGCACCCAATACGACATTCAAAGCGCTTTGGCAAAGGTCAAGGCGCGCTTTCCGAATCACCCCAACCTAACGATTGCGGTAATGGGCTGCATTGTGAACGGCCCGGGCGAAATGGCCGACGCCGATTTCGGATATATAGGCTGCGGGGGAGGAAAAGTGAATCTGTATAAGGCGGGCGAATTGGTCAAGAGTCGGGTGCCCGAAGAAAACGCCTTGCAGGAATTGGAGGCCCTAATCCTCCAGTTCCACCACCCACGCGTCGGTGACGCCTGAGGCGGGGAAAACGAGTTTGTAGCGGTCGTCGATACGATAGCCCGCCACCCAGACAATATCGTCGCCCGAACATAGAAGCCATACATTCTGACGGTCGGTGATGCCTATCTTCTGTTCCTTGAAGAAATCGCTGAGTTTCTTGAAACCCCGGGTTCCGAGGGGTTTGAATTTGTCGCCCGGCACCCAATGCCGCCACGTGAGCGGGAACTGCAATTTGTCCATATTGAGGAATGCCTTGCGGGGCGAGGGGTCTATGGGGTCGATAACCAGCATTTCCCGTTTGCCCTCTTTGCAGGCGGGTGCTTTTTCGGGCACCACGAAAGGCGAAACGACAGGCCCGTATTCTCCTTCAACGGCATGTATGCAACGCCAACCCGCCGGCTCGCGTATCAGAATTGCCGAAGCGTCGCGGTTCACGAATTCCCTGCCCGATGTGCCGCGTCTGTAATTGCGCAGAATCTGCCGGATTTGTTCGGAATTGAAATTGCGCTGCATCAGGAAGATTTCGAGAAACAAACGGAAACGGCTCGTTCCCAAATCACTCTCCACCTCCGTGGAAATAAACTCCTCGTTGTTGTTCTCCTGCATCACACAATCTTCGCCGAGGGCTTCATACCAATCCTCCAAGGCATCGTCTATGCTCCGGAGCATTTCCATATTGCGTGAAAGATGTGCGCGGAAACGGGGCGCGATTTTATCCAACAGCGGAAAAAGCGTGTTGCGGAAGGCATTGCGCAGAAAAATGGGGTCGGCGTTGGTTTTATCGATGCGGTAGTCTATGTGATAATCGTGCGCATAGCGCAGAATGGCATCGCGATTAGCAAAGAGCAAGGGGCGAAGATAGGTTGTCTTCAAGGCCTCGCGCGTGGTGGCGCCGCCGCCTCTGCTCACGGGCAACATGCCCCGCAGACCGCGCAACCCCGTGCTGCGTGCAATATTAATAAAAAAAGTTTCTGTATTATCATCGGCATGATGCGCCAACAGACAGGCGTTGAATTTTTCCTCACGCGCCACCCGCGCGAAATAATCGTAGCGCAACTCGCGGGCGGCCATCTCTATGGAAATCTTCTTCTGCGCCGCATAAGCCCGGGTGTCGAAACTCTCCTCGAACAAAGGCCAGCCCAACGCGGCCGCCCAATCGCGCACACATTCGGCATCCCGCTCGGAATCCTCGCCGCGCAATTTAAAATTGCAGTGAATCAAGGCCAATTCAAGGTCTTTCCCAATTTCGCTATGCTCCTTATAGCGGAACATAAGATGCGAAAGCACCATGGAATCGGGCCCTCCGCTAAGGGCTATCAGCAATTTTTTCCGCCCCTCGAACAACCGCTCGCTTTCCACATATTCACAAAATTGCCGATACAACATACCTCTTTCCTTTTATAAAGTACGTTTCACTTCCACCTCTTCGTAGCCTTCGATAATGTCACCTACTTTAATATCGTTGAAGTTCTTGATGTTCAAACCGCAATCCTGGCCAACCGCCACTTCCTTCACATCGTCCTTAAAGCGGCGCAGCGAACCCAATTCGCCCGTATAGACCACAATACCGTCGCGGATGATGCGGATTTTGGAGTTGCGGCCAAGCTTGCCGTCCAAGACCATACAGCCGGCCACACTGCCCACCTTGCTGATCTTGAACACTTCGCGGATTTCGAGGTTCGCCACAATCTTCTCCTGAATTTCGGGCGAAAGCATACCTTCGATAGCGTCCTTGAGTTCTTCGATGGCCTTGTAGATAACCGAATAGAGGCGGATGTCGATTTGCTCGCTCTCGGCCAGCTTGCGCGCGGCCACGGAGGGACGCACTTGGAAACCGATGATGATGGCCTCGGAAGCCGAAGCCAACAGAACGTCGCTTTCGGTAATCTGACCCACCGACTTGTGAATCACGTTCACCTGAACCTCGGGCGTGGAAAGCTTGAGCAACGAATCGGAGAGCGCTTCCACCGAACCGTCCACGTCGGCTTTCACAATCACATTCAATTCCTTGAAATCGCCGATAGCGATACGGCGGCCGATTTCGTCGAGCGTGATGTGCTTCTGTGTACGCAGCCCCAATTCGCGTTGCAACTGCATACGCTTGTTGGCGATTTCCTTGGCCTCCTTTTCGTCGGTCATCATATTGAACACATCGCCGGGCTGGGGCGCGCCGTTCAAACCGAGCAACAGAACGGGCTGCGAAGGCCCGGCCTCTTTCACGGCCTGGTTACGCTCGTTATACATAGCCTTGATACGTCCGTAGTTGTAGCCCGCCAGCACAAAATCGCCCACCCGGATGCTACCGTCCTGCACCAGAATCTTGGCCACATAACCCCGTCCCTTGTCGAGCGAGGATTCGATAATCGTACCCTTGCCGCGTTTTTGCGGATGCGCCTTGAGTTCGAGCATTTCGGCTTCGAGCAACACTTTTTCGAGCAAGGCGTCCACGCCCAAACCTGTCTTGGCCGAAATATCCTGACTTTGGATTTTTCCACCCCAATCTTCCACCAAAAGATTCATTTCGGCAAGTTCGCCCTTAATCTTTTCGGGGTCGGCGGCGGGTTTATCCACCTTATTGATGGCAAAAACAATGGGAACACCCGCGGCCTGCGCGTGGTTGATAGCTTCCACGGTCTGCGGCATGACGCGGTCGTCGGCGGCCACCACGATAATGGCGATATCGGTCATCTTGGCACCACGGGCACGCATGGCGGTAAAGGCTTCGTGACCGGGCGTATCGAGGAA
>CAMWQD010000140.1 GCA_947176325.1 uncultured Bacteroidales bacterium
CACTGGGTTTGGTGCTTATGATTGCGGGAAGCGTGGGCGCCGGCATGTCGGGCGACGAGCATTTTCACATTCCGCAGGCCGAGCACGTCTACGATTTCTATAAAACGCTCGGCAAGGACGCTGCCGCCGTTACGGTAACCTCCGACAACAACCTGCCTCTCTACGGACAGGTGGTGGACAACATCACCTACTTGTTCTGCCGAGGCTTCGATATTCAGGACATCATGTTGGTGCGTCACATCACCAACGCTTTCTGCGGCTGGCTCACGATAGTCTTCGCTTCCCTGCTCGCGTTCCGCATTGCCAAACGCAAGTATCTGCCCGCTATCCTCACCTTCGTGCTTTTCTTCTTTTCTCCCCGTTTTCTGGGGCATTCCTTCAACGATGTGAAGGATGTGAGCTTCCTCACCTTCATGACCATGGGAACGTTTTACATTTGGGTGTTCTGTGAGGATTTTCCCAAGGTGAAGGTGTCTACCATGGTGATGCTGGCCGTGAGCATAGGCCTGGCAACGGCTGTCAGGGTGGGTGGTTTGCTTTTGATTGCCTATTTCGGACTTTTCGCGTTGATACGCTATATCCTCTTGTGCAGAGGCACAGGTTTCGGCGTGTGGAGCAAGGGCAAGGCATTCCGGAAACTCCTGTTCTACGGCATTGTGATAAGCTTGGGCGGCTATGTGTTGGGCGTTCTGCTGTGGCCGTATGCATTGGTGTCGCCCGTCAAGAATGTCATGGGCGCCTTCTCCGAAATGAGCGCCTTCAGCGTCAACATCAAACAGTTGTTCGAGGGAAGTATGCAATGGAGCAATTCGTTGCCGTGGTATTATACGCCTAAATTCATCTTCATGACCATTCCCGTGGCGGTGATGGCGGGGGCGTTGATTTCGCTTGTTACGGGCTGGGGAAAAGACCGCCGTTTCTACACCTTTTTCCTGCTTTTCTGCTTTGTTTTTCCCGTCAGCTGGATTATCTACACCAATGCCAACGTGTATGGCGGCTGGCGGCACAGTATGTTCTGCTACCCCACTTTGGTGGCGATGGCGGGGCTCGGTTTCCATTCGCTCTACGAACACTTCACCAACAAATACCTGCGCTACGGTTTGGGTGTGGCGCTTCCCGTGGTGCTTCTGGCGGGTCCCATACGTCATTGCGTGGCCAATCATCCCTACGAATATGTCTATTTCAACGAATTGGCGGGCGGCATCAAGAACGCTTACGGAAAATACGAATTAGACTACTACTACCACTCTACACGCAAAGCCACCGAATGGGTGCTCTCCCATGCCGACACAACGGCCCTGCAGCCCGGGCAGAAATACACCGTGGCCACCTGGCATGCCGCCTCGGTGGGTTATTACATCAACTTGCTCGACAGCGTGCATTTCCGCCCCTCGTTTTCGCGCATCTATCAAATGGGGAACAACGATTGGGATTACGCCGTCTTCACCGTCACGGGCATGAATCCCGACTGGATAACCAACCGCGAGGTGTTCCCGCCCGTCAACACGGTGCATGTGGAAGAAGTGGACGGCTATCCCATCTGCATTGTGCTGCAACGCACCGACCGCAACGATTTATACGGCTACCGCGCCATGAAAGCGGGCAAGACCGACAGCGCCGTTCTCTTCTACAAGGCGGCTTTGCTGGCCAATCCCCACAACGAGCAGGTTTTGGAAAACCTCAGCGACATCTATCTCAACCGCAACCAACCCGACAGCGCGTTGATTTACGCCGCCCGCTGGGCGAATGACGTGCCCTCCAATTCATCGGCGCTGAATTTGCTCGCCAACGTATATTTTCAGAAGAACGACATCTCGAATGCCCTTGCGGTGGCCGAGCGCAACATCAAACTCTATCCCGACGACATAAGCGGCTATTGGCTGGCGGCGCACGCCTATCTGCGGCAGAATTCGCAGCAGGGCATGCAAATGGCGCTGAACCGCCTGCAAGCTTTGGTAAAGCTCCAGAACTACGCCCCCGCCTATCAGCTGATGGCACAGATTTATCAGGCGGCAGGAGAAACCGCCGCCGCACGGCAATGTCAGAATATAGCGTCGCAACTGCAACGGTGATTATTCAGGAAAGTGCATGTCCTGAATATTGAGCTGGATGCTGGTGTTTCCGTTGAAAGAATTTTCTTCCAAATGATAGCACACGTCGAACGGTTTGTTCCGGGCAATCCGTTCAAAGGCGTCGCTTTGCTTGAAAGCGATGCTTTCGAAGCGTCTTGCGTGTGAATTCTGTTGAAACAAAAGCAGTTTGAGGTGCTTTTCCTTGATGCGCGACACTTTCTCGGCCAACACGTCCTTGGTTACGAACAAGGGGTTGAGGTTCTTGGGGCCGAAAGGCGCGAATTCCTTTACCGCCGCCACTAATTCGGGCGTAATCTGTTCGAAGGTGAGCACATCGTCTATTTCGATTTCCTGCTGCGGCTCTTCGCCGTTAAAGTTTTCACTCACAATCTTCTCAAAGGCCTCCTTGAACTTCTCGTAATTCTCCAGACGGATGGTGAGCCCCGCCGCATACTTGTGTCCGCCGAAATGGTCTATCAGCCCCATGTCGGCGCAAGCGGAAATGGCTTCGTAGATATTGAAGCTTTTTACCGAGCGCGCCGAACCCACAAGGGTGTTTTTGTCGGCGTCGGCGGTGGTGAAAACGATAGTGGGGCGGTAGAAAGTTTCGGTGAGGCGCGAGGCCACTATACCCACGATTCCCTGGCTCCAGGCCGCATCGAAAACCACCGTCGAGGCACGGTTTTCCTCCGTCTTGTCCACAATCATCTCCAATGCCTCCTGATAGGCGGTGTGGTCGAGGTTCTTCCGCTCTGTATTGATAGTGTTTATGATACGGGCAATCTTTTCGGCCTCGTCCATTCTCTTGCAAATCATCAGCCGCACCGCATACTTGCCGTCGCTCACGCGGCCGGCGGCGTTCAGCCGCGGCCCTAAGGAAAACACCAAATCGCTGTTCGAAATCTCCTTGTCGTAGTAGCGCGACATGCTGGTGCCCCTTGCGGGGGGAGCGGGCAGAAACTTGTGGTTTTCGGGGCGGTAGGCCTTGATGTTGGCGTAGCGGAAAAGCGTTTCGAAGCCCGGACGGGGGCGGGTGTTCACCAACATCAAGCCATAATAAGACAGAATGCGGTTTTCGTCCACCACGGGCACGATATCCGAAGCGATGCTCAGCGCCGCCAAATCGAGCAGGGGATAGATGTATTCGCGTTCGCTGAGGTGGTGGGCGAGACTGTAGGCCCACACCAATTTCAAGCCTACGCCGCAGCCCGAAAGATGCTTGCAGGGATAGGGGCAGTCTTCCCGTTTGGGGTCGAGCACCGCATAAGCCTGCGGAATATTGCCTTCGGCGAGGTGATGGTCGCACACAATCACGTCAATACCCTTCTCCTTGGCATAAAGCACCTCCTCCACCGCCTTGATGCCGCAGTCGAGCACAATCATCAGACTCACATTGTTTTCGTGGGCGTAGTCGATACCCCTTTTCGACAAACCGTAACCGTCTATGTAACGGTCGGGAATGAAAAAGCCAAGATTGTCGGAACCCGACAAAAGTTTTTCTAAAAAAATGTAAACCAACGATACCGCCGTGATACCGTCCACATCATAATCTCCGTAAACGCAGATGCGTTCTTTGTTTTCCACCGCCCTGTGCAACCTCTCCACGGCCTTGTCCATATCCTTCATCAAGAACGGATCGTGCACGTCTTCGAGTTTGGGTTTGAAGAACTTCTCAACCTCTTGGGGAGTACAGATGCCGCGCTGGAAAAGCAACTTGGCGATGACGGGATTAGCATGCAGGCCCTCGGGTATGTCTTGCTCTACATTTTTTAACTTCCATAATTTATTCACTGTGTATATATTAAACAAATCGAAAGGCCGGGATTTTCCATTCTTGCCGGCAGTGGAAATCTATCGACCCTAAGGTCGAACCGCAAATTTAACTTTTTTTTCCGATTTAATCGGTTCGGAAAGTAACGAAAATAATTCGTATCTTCGCGTGCATTTTTTACCCCTGTGGATAGGGCAGG
>CAMWQD010000141.1 GCA_947176325.1 uncultured Bacteroidales bacterium
CGCCTGCGCCGCAGGTTCGGGTGCGGGGGCGGCGGGCGGGGCGGAAGACGCTGCCGGTTGGGCTGCCGAGTCGGAAATCACCTTTCGGGGGCGGGGCTTCACCACGGGCGCGGCAACAGGTTCGGGCTCGGGTTCGGGAACCACGGCCTCGGCAATGGAATCCTGCATAAGCGTGTCGGCCATCACCTCTCCCCTGCCCTTTTCGAAGAAAGCCACATAGTGACGCAGGCAGTCGCGGAGCATGGCCGTTACGCCGTTGCTGGTGATGGTGCCGCCCGAAACCGCGTCTACGGCATGGCTCACATCGCCCGCATACTTGGCTTCACCGCCTTTCTGCACGGTAATCGAAACGAATTCGCCCGTAGGCTCAAACAATTTCTTTCCCTTGAAATGCGATTGAAAACCGTCTGTGGCGATTTCCGCGCCCAGACCGGGAGTCTCGCTCTTGTGTCCGAAAGTTACGCCGGCAATGGTGTTGAAGTCGCTTTCCACGGCCAAGTAGCCCCAAATGCTTCCCCACAACCCTTTTCCCTCGAGGGGCACTATATATAAACCGTCGGCGCCGACGAAAACGGGATACAACCCCTCCTCGCCTTTCGCCAACTCGGCTTTCATATTGCAATCGAAGGCTCTCTTCACGGAAGGTTCGCCCTCGGTCTGCCTCCAATCGCCGTTCTGATTTTGGTATTCGGCTCTCACAACGCCCTGTTCGTCTACCCGCAGTTCGGCGCTTATCAAGGCGTTGTAGCGGTCTTCCGCCTGCTTGGCATCGACGGTTTCACCCGAAGCCTTGAGAATTTCCTGCATCTTGGCCACCTTTTGGTTGCGGGTCTGCAAAGGCTGCAACAACGTGGCCGCCAAGGCCAACACCACGGCCACAGCCACCACGAGGATGCCGGTATATAAGAATGTGTATCGATTCGAAAACATACTTCGATGAGATTTTTCAGTTTGCAAAACGGTTTAACGTGCCACCTCCGCTTTCAGCATGCGCTTCCTGCGGCGACGGATATTTTGGTTCACCACCCCATAGTCGATGAGAGGCGCAAAGGTGTTCATCAGCAATATCGCCAACATCATCCCTTCGGGATAAGCGGGGTTGCAGATACGTATCAGCATCGCCATAACCCCCAGCAGGAAACCGTAAATCAGTTTGCCGCAACGGGTCTGCGCCGAGGTGACGGGGTCGGTGGCCATGAACACCATGCCGAACAGGAAACCGCCCGAAAGCAGGTGCTGGGCGATGGTGGCGTCGGTGGCACCGGTAAGACGGGCCGTCCAAATCATCAGGATACCGCCCACCAACACACTGAACATGATGCGGAAACTGCCGATGCCCGTCCAAAGCAGGATAAAGGCACCCAAGAGAATGCAGAACGCCGAGGTCTCGCCCACCGAACCGGGAACGAAGCCCCAGAACAAATCGCCTATCGACGGAACGGCCTCCATATTGCCCGAAGCGAACATCGAAAGCGCCGTGGGACCCGACACCGCATCGGCCACCCACACGCTGTCGCCGCTCATCTGCGAAGGATAGGCGAAAAAGAGGAAGGCGCGCGCCAAAAGCGCAGGATTCCAGATGTTCATGCCCGTGCCGCCGAACACCTCCTTGCCTATCAGCACGGCGAAAGCCGTAGCCACGGCCAGCATCCACAGAGGCACGTCGGGAGGACAGATCATCGGAATCAGAAGCCCCGACACCAAAAAGCCCTCGTTCACCTGATGCCCGCGCACCTGCGCGAAGATGAATTCAATGCCCAGACCCACCACATAGCTCACCACCAACATCGGCAACACCTTCAGCGCGCCGAAACCGAACATCCGCCAGAAACCGGCGGCCTCGCCCAGCGCCCCGAAGTGCATGCGCCCCACGTTGTAGGTGCCGAACAGCAGACAGGGTATCAACGCCAGCACCACCACAATCATGGTGCGCTTCATATCCATGGCGTCGCGCACATGGCTGCCCTTGCGGGTCACCTCGTTGGGCACAAACAAAAAGGTTTCAAAAGCCTCGAAGGTGGAATGCAGGAACCCCCACTTGCCACCTTTCTCAAAGTTTGGCTTTATCCTATCGATAAAATTTCTCAACATATCTCTTATTTTATCAAATACACTCGAACTTCCTCGCTTCACCCGGCGGCTCAGCCCACCTCCTTGCGCACCAGTTCCAGACCTTGCCTAATAATCTCCTGAATCTCAATCTTGGAAGCGTCGATATATTCGCACAACGCAAAATCTTCGGGCGATACCTCATAGATGCCCAACGCCTCCATTTTCTCGATGTCCTTGGCCAAACAAGCCTTGAGCAACTGCATGGGATAGATGTCCATAGGCAACACCTTCTCATATTGCCCCGTCAGCACAAACGCCCGCGTGTCGCCGTTCCGGTTGGTGTCCATGCGGTATTGGCGCGAGCGGAAAAGCCACGACCAGAACGTGTGCGAATAGCTGAACGTGTTGAGACCCGGCGTCAACCATCCCATGAAACGGTAGCGGTCGCCCTCGGGAATTACGCTGATAAGGGAGTCGAAAGCACCCAGATAGCCGTTGGAGGCCACCCGTGTGCCCGTGAGGATATTGCCGCTGATAACGCGCGACTCGCCTTCCTTGAGGTTCTCGCGGAGCAGATAATCCAAGTTGAGGCCCGATACGATTTTATGGTAGCCGGTCTTGATGACCTGCCCGCCGGCCAACGCCACAATCTTGGTGGCATCGTAGATGCCCTTGGCGAAAAGCCGCCCCATCACGATAACATCCTGCGGATGCACATACCACACACGCTCACCCTTGTTGATAGGCTTGATATGGTGAATCTGCACACCCACGTTCCCGCAGGGGTGCGGGCCGTCGAAAGGCACCACCACGGCATCGCGGCATTGGGTGAAGGCGGCCGAAGCGGTCTTGCTGCGGTGCACGCCTATATACACCTTGCCTTGCGTAAGGCGCGAAAGGGCGGTGACACCCGTCTGGAAAAACTCTTCCTGTCCGTGCACCACCATATCCATGTCGGGCGCGAAAGGCGCGGTGTCGAAAGCCGAGATGAAAATATCGCGGGGCGTGGTGTCGGGGTCGGCGGGCAAATCGTAGGGACGCTGACGGATAAACGCCCACAAACCCGAGGCCAAAAGCTTCTCCTTGATTTTTTCGGGAGTGAAGTCGGCCTGTGCCAACGCACCGAACTGCTTGTATTCCAATTTTTCATCGGCCGAGATACGAATTTCGAGAAGGGCGCGGCGCTCGCCGTACACAATCTCGTCCACCGTGCCGCTCACGGGCGAACTCACCGTAATCTGCGGGTGGTTCTTGTCGAAGAAAAGCGCGTCGCCGGCCAAAACGCGGTCGGAAGCCTGCACCTTGAGTTTGGGCTGCATGCCGTAGAAATCCGTCGGTTTCACGGCATACTTACGGTAACTTACCGTCGGGGCGTTCAAAGAGCTGTCCGGACAACCTTCTATCCGGATATCGAGCCCCCTGCGTAACTTAATGAGATTTTCCATAAAATATAGTTGCAACGGGGAATTTCCCGCCTTCAAATAAGGCGCGAATATACGGAATTTTTCATAGTTTTGCCACCCACACGCCCCTGTTCATGAATACCTCCAGAACCTACCTTTTCGCTGTTGTCGGAGGCATCCTGCTGTCTTTCGGGAGAATGGACGCGCCCTCCCTGTGGGTGCAGGTGAGTTTGACTATCAGCTGGATAAGCTTCTTCATTGCCCTGCAAGGCGTGCAGGAGAAACATAAGACCGTGGCCGGAGTCTGCATCGCGCTTTCCCTTCTGTCGAGCGCCTTTTGGTTTATCGAGGCCGACACCTCCCGGCAAATTGCTTGGATTGCGGCCTGGCTGACAGGCCTGCTCATCGTGTGGCCGTTGCGCTTCATCGCCTTGGGAGAAATCGCCTCCGCCCTGCTCGGCATCCTGTTCTTTTGGCACACGGGCATCGCCGCCCCCCTGTCCGACACCCTCCCCCCACCTTTTTATATAGTCACCTTCCTGCTGCTCTTTGCCGCCTCCTTCCACGACAACAGCAGCCTCTACAC
>CAMWQD010000142.1 GCA_947176325.1 uncultured Bacteroidales bacterium
GGTGTTGACACCGGCGTTCCTGAGAATCTGCGCCGCCTGCGAGTTCTGTTCCAGGAGGGCGAGCAGAATCACTTCGATGGTTACATATTCGTCTTGGAATTCTTTGAGCAGGTTCTGCGCTTTGAGCAGGCATTGCTCCGCGTTGGGCGTCAGGTAAGGGGAGGCGGTGCCGCTCACTTTGGGCAGGCTTTCGATTTTGGCATCCAGATCGCGGTTTATAAGCATCGGATCGGCGCCGGCTTTCTTGAACAGGAAAGGCAAAACATGTTCATCGGCCAAAAGGAGGCCTTTCAACAGGTGAAGGTCATCCACGGCCTGATTGCGGTTGCCGGCGGCCAGTTCGACCGCTTTCTGAATGGCTTCCTGCGCTTTGATGGTAAAGTTGTTTAAGGTCATGGTTTCAATTTTTTTTGTGTGATGCCGTTGTGAACTCCCTCCGGAGCAACGGCAGCAAACACCCCAACAAAAACTTTGCCGAAATATTTTACATGAAATTTTGTCAGAATCAGGCGTTTATGAGTATCAAAACGCAGACAAAACGGCAGGTTTTCATGTATTTTTGGCTGTGTTCGGCCGAAAACAATCGGAACGGCGTATGCAAGTTATTTCTACATTTGTGTATGAAAACGAAAGAAAGCGGCATGAAAGCAAAAGATGCTTCGGCGATATTGGCGCAACAGATACGTGATGAGTTCACCCGTCTTGCGGCGCAGAACGGAGAAGAAAAAAAGCGAGTCCTGCAGTCTTTTTTCAAGACCGGAAAAGGCGAATACGGTGAGGGCGATTTGTTTTATGGCCTTACCGTGCCGCAGACAAGAGCCTTGGCCAAGCAATACCGCAAAGCCTTGGAACAGGACGGCGGTGCGGTGCTGGAAGGCCTTATGTGCGATGCCTACCACGAATGCCGCCTGTTGGCCTTGCTGGTTTTGGTGCAGCAGATGGAAAAGGCCGACGACGCGCAGGCGCAGTCCATCTACCGTTTCTATATGGAACACGCCGCCTATATCAACAACTGGGATCTGGTGGATTTGAGCGCACCGCAGGTGGTAGGCGCGTTCCTTTTGCGCCGCAAGGATTGGAAAATCCTCAAGGAATACGCCAAGAGCACCCATCTTTGGACGCAGCGGATAGCCATCGTTTCCACTTTTGCGTTCATCAAGGCCGGCGACACCAAGCCGGTCTATACCGTCGCCGACCTCTTGCTGCAGCATCCGCACGACCTGATACAGAAAGCCACAGGCTGGATGCTCCGCGAGGCGGGCAAAAGGGTGTCGCAAGACGAAGAGATACGCTACCTGACCCAAAGGCGCAAATCCTCCGAACAGGCGCGTTGCCGCCTGATGCCGCGCACCATGTTGCGCTACGCTATAGAACGTTTTGATTCAGCCAAACGAGCAGAGTTCATGCGTGCTTGAACTCTGCCGTGGCGTAAAAACGTGCCTTGAAAAGGAACGCTTCCCCGAACCGCTCCGCAAGGACTTCCTGCAAGGGAAAGTGTGAATTTGTTATATTAATATAAAAATAGTCGTACATGAAAATCGTGGTGATAAACGGAACGGAGAAAAAGGGCGTGACCTATCGGCTGAAGGAAGCGTTTTTGGAGCCGTTCAGGGCTTTTGCCGAGATAACGGAATATGTGTTGCCCAAGGATTGCCCGGCCTTCTGTCAGGGTTGCACGAGCTGTTTCGCGAAGGGCGAAGCCACCTGCAAAGACCGTGCTTATGTGGAGGTGATTGAGAAGTCGCTTTTGGAGTCCGATTTGATTGTGATGACGTCTCCGACCTATGTCAAGCATGTGACGGGAGCGATGAAGGCTCTATTGGATCACTTCGGCTACCGTTGGATTTCTCACCGCCCGGCGGCGGAAATGTTCGGGAAACGCGCCGTTATTATTACGCAATGCTTAGGCGGCGGTTCACGCACCACCGCCAAGGACCTCAAACACAGCCTGTCTTGGTGGGGCATCTCCGAAATAGGCGTGTTCAGCGGCACGCTCTACGGGAATGTCGTTTGGGAACAACTTTCGGAACAGCGGCGGAAGAAACTGCTTGCCGGCGTTGCGAAACTGTCTCGCGCCTACGCCAAAAAAGACTATACCCGTCCTGCCCGTACCCGTCTGATAGTCAAACTCCGCTTCCTGTTCAGCCGTTGGTTGCAGAAGCGCCTGCACCGCAGCATTCCCGAAACGCTCGATTGGCGCTACTGGCAGGAAAAAGGCTGGTTGGATGCCGCCCGCCCGTGGAGGAGGTAGTTTCTGATTCGCGATGCCACTTCCTCCGGTCGGTCAATGAGCAGTTGGCCGTGGTTCATTCCTTGGAATATTTCGATATGGGTGTCGGGATGAAGTTGCGCTAAGTGCCGCGCTTGAAACTTGGCGAAAAAAGCCTCTTTCGAGCCGTACCAGAAGTGTATGTCGGCGCCTCCGATGGAATTCAGTTTATGGGCATAGACATCGTTGAACCCGTCCCGCACGGCCCTTCCTTTTCCGTAAGGCCATACTTTGCGGCACTCGTCGAGCAGAACATGGAAGTAATGCGAGCGGAACAGCCGCTTCCAGAAGCCTGTCCAACGATAACTCATCCATGCCGTCATGCACTTGTAATACCCAAAGGGTGCGTACATCCATTTGGGCAGCGGCAGCAAGGGGGCGGCATCGAGAACGGCATGGTCAACAGTGATTTCTTTCCGTTCCATCATCCGTGACAGGATTTTACCGCCCATACACAGCCCGTAAGCCGCATCAAGGTGGCCGCCCAGTTGGTCTTTGACGTATCGGTTCGCCTGCGCCGCCTGGTCATCTATACTCGTGAATCGGGAATGCTCTCCAAGGATAAAACCGTCCACTTCCACCGCAATAACATGAAAATCCTCCCGCAACAGCTCAACCAACGGCAAGAACATTTCATGCGACACCCCCAAGCCCGGCAACAGCATCAGGCTTCGCCCCGTCTTGCTTCCGTATGAATGAAATACCATATTCTTTTTCGCTAGATTTTCGGATTGCCCTCCTGAAACCTATTGGAGTAAACAAGGCTTTATCCATGTTTCAGGGCAGGGAGAAGGATTCCTATTGTTATACTTCTTTAGTGCTTTTTCATCTGGTTTTATATTGCTCCGTACAAACCGATACTTGCGGTTGAGCCAGCAATCTAAATCTTTTTCTACTACTTCATCAAACTTTGAATTCAACGAATTTAGTTTTTTCTCCTTTTGTTCCTCTTTAACAGGATAAAATCGTTTCTCCGCTTCTATTAACGCCCCTTCAATGGTTTGGAATTTCAAGCAGGGATATTCAGATACAGAGGGTTGTTCTAACGCATTAAAATTATCCCATAAGTGGTTGACACAATTCAGAGGGCCTAAGATAAACTCGCAGACGTTATTTCTCGAAATCCGTTTTAGGGAACGAATCAAAATACCGCCAAAGGCACTTTTTTGTGAATCGATTTTTCCATTGATTTCTTCAATGTGGCTTTTGAAAGTAATATCCACACCGCTTTGATGAAAGAAGTATCGTCCGCCATCCATCTTCCGTTCGTAAACGGTTATGTCTGGATGTGAATGGGAATAATAGTAGAACTCGGCTTCTATGATTTCATACAAATCACTCCCTTTTTGGATGACATAATTGGACATCAGATTGGAAACGATATCCTTCGCTATGTCTTCATTTGGAGTAACATTGAAGGGTAATACCAATAAATTTTTTAAATTATCCATGGTTAATCTTGTTTTACGTGATAGGTACAAAAATAAAAAAAATACCTTAATAGCTCTATTGCTATTTTACCCGTACCGAAGATTTGCCGTTTTGAATACGGTGTATAACTGAGCGTATCTCTAGTTTTGCAGCGTTGAACTTTAAAACTGCAAGCTATGAGAACCATCCATTACTTTTCGCCCTGGCTTAAAAACCTTGCGAAATACAAGAAAGTTTGGGCGCAGATTGAATCTGCGCTCACAGCCGAGAAAGAATCCTACGATTTCGTACCCAATGCCGCAGATATTTGGGTGCGCGACTTTATGCCGTTTCAA
>CAMWQD010000143.1 GCA_947176325.1 uncultured Bacteroidales bacterium
GCTGTTACACAGATCTCAAAAACTATTCCCTCAACTTCAAGCAAGGCCGTTTTCAGGCCACCGATGTAATTCACCGCAACCTTTATCTGTATCCGAAAGATTTGCACGGCGATTTTTCAGAACGCCTCACGGCGGGCGACAAGCTCAAGGACAGTCACTATCCGCAGTTCGTGGCGCGTGAGCCTCTGTTCGTGCGCGATATTTTTACCGGCGTGGATGTGCGCGGGCCTTTGGTGCAGGAGGGCAACCGCGAGTATTTCGGCTCGGCTTCGGCCACGGCGCAGGTATATGTGCGTGAAGAGGAAGATGCGGTGCGGGTGCGGCTCACTTCCTCGCGCTTTCAGTTCGAGCGCGACAAGCTCAGCTCGTCGGACGCACGTTTGGTGATGCGTCTGCACGAGGATTCGCTCTACAATCCTTCGGTAAACGTGCGCTACGATGCGGGCAACCGGGTGTTGCACGTCACCTCCCGCCAAGGCGACGGTTTGAGTGCGCCTTTCATCGACACCTATCACAAGGTGCGCATGGAATTCGAGGCCATGCGCTGGTATTTAGACCGCAACGAAGTGGAAATAGGTCTTTTGCAGATTCCGGGACGTGTGGGTTCGGTATCGTTCAAGTCGTTGAATCTTTTCTCGCGCGAGGAATTGGGTAAGATTACCTTGGGCATGGACGCCAATCCTTTCTTCATTCTTGCCTCCATCTCCAGGCGGGTCAACAGCCGGGAACTCTATTTGGACGAGGTGGCCGAGGCGCTGAATGTTTCCACCACGCAGGCCCTGGCCATGCTCTACAACCTTATCAACTACGGCTATGTGAGCTACGACCCCGCCCGCAAGACCGTGACGCTTCTGCCCCAGTTGTTCCATACGCTGGAGGTGACGGCCAATAAAGCCGACTTCGACGAAATCGAATTCAAGACCACCGAAGAAGGCATTGTGAAGGCGGTGCTCCGTTTGGACAGCCTCGACATCCGTATGGCCAAAGTGCCTTATATCCTTTTGAGCGGAAAGCAGGATGTGTATGCCCTCCCTGTCGATTCGGTGATTCACCTCTACAAAGACGCCGATTTCTATTTCAACGGCCTCTTTCATGCCGGAAACTTCAACTATACCGTGCGGGGGGCGCGTTTCTACTACAAGGATTTCAAGGTAGACATTGCCGATGTGCAGGAAATGGGATTGGAGGTGAGGCGTATGGAAGACGGCGAAATTAAACGTCACCCCGTGGAATCGGTCATCAAGTCGTTGGCCGGCACCGTGCTTATCGACGACCCGGGCAATAAGGGCGGGCGCAAGGATTTTCCCGAATATCCGATTTTCGAAAGCACGCAACCTTCCTATGTATATTATGATGATGTGCGTGTGCAGAAAGGCGCGTATACGGCGGATTCCTTCTATTTCCGCGTCGATCCTTTCCGCATGGAGAAACTCAGCTCGGTGAATGTAGACAGCATCCGTTTTGCGGGAACCCTGCTTTCATTCGGCCTTTTCCCCGACATTCGGGAAGAACTTGTCATCCGTCCCGACTATTCCTTGGGCTTCGCCACCCTCTCGCCTCCGGGCGGTTGGCCTGTCTACGACGGCAAGTCGCGCTATTCGGGCGAGTTGTTCCTCGATAACAGCGGGCTTTACGGACGCGGCGATTTCGCCTATCTGGGTTCGAACGCCGCCTCGCGCCGCATGGTGTTCCTGCCGCACCGCATGTATGCCCGCGTGGAAGAATTCATCTTTCCCGACACGGTGCCGGGCAACTATCCCTTGGTGCGGGCCAATAAGGTGGAGGGCAATTTCGCACGGCGCTCGGGGCAGTTCTCGTTGCGTTCGGTGAAGGATTCCGTGTTGCATTTCTATGCCGAAGACTGGAAACTGGCGGGCACCTATACTTTCTCTCCGGGGAAATCCCGTGCGCAGGGCACGCTGTCCAACCATTCCCGTTTCTTTGTCGATTCCCGTAGCTTTTCGTTGGCGCGTCGCGTGTTCCGTGCCGATACGGGCGATTTCCGCATCGCTTCGGGCGAACAGAATCTGCTTGCCACACAAGGGCATACGTTGGCAGTGGATTTAGATAACAAGCAAGGCAAATTCCGTTCCGCCGACGGCACCTCGCCCCTCGCCTTCGGAGTGAACCGCTACGAAACCTCGGTGTCGGAAATGGATTGGAGCATGGAACGCAAGCAGGTGCGCATGAAGCATGGCGAGGAAGCCTCTTCTTCGTGGCGGGCCGCCTTGGATTCCATGAGCAAGGGCGAACTTTTCACGGCCATTCTTCCCGGCGAGAGATTCGTTTCCACGCGGCGGGCGCAGGCGGGGCTCAATTTCTACGGCACTTCGTCTTTGTTCTCGTATGCCGACACCGTTTTGCGCGTAGACGGCGTGGAGAGGCTTTTGGTGGCCGACGCCCTCTTTGTGCCGGCTTCGGGAAGGGTAGTGATAGGGAAAACAGGGCAGATGGAACCGCTCTACGGAGCCGAGCTTTATTTCGGCGACCGCAACCGTCTGCATTCGTTTCACGATGTGCAGGCGCAGGTAACTTCGGCCGAGCAATACCGCGCCTCGGGACTTTTCGACTACCGCGCCCCGCATATCGAGGAACAGGCGGTGTCTTTTGCAGGCATACGGCCTATGAGCGACGGCTTTTCGCAGGCCTCCGCCCGCATCACGTTCGATTCGGGCGTGCTGGCGCTCAACGAAGCCTTCGAGTTTATCGGAAAGATAGAATTGAGCGCGCGCGAAACCTATCCGCTCTTTTCGGGCAGCGTGCGGATGAAATATACCTGTCAGGTGTCGGAGAACAATGATACATTCGAGGAGGGATTTGAGGACAGCGCCGAAGACAACTTTGAAGAAAATGCCACCGGGGAAACTTCGGGAAAGGGGGAATACGATGACTTTGAATTTGTGGACGAAGACACCCCGCCCGCCAAAAAACGCGAGGAAGAATTCGAGGACGAGGATTCCAAACGGCTCAACGCCCGAGGCAAGAAGAAAACCGAAGACGCTCCCGTGCTTGCCGAGGAGGTTATCGGGCTTGCCGCCGATAATCCTTTCCTTGCCGACGGCATTCAATTCGAAGCCTATATCAATTCCGACTCGGTGCAGATTCCTTTCAACGAAAAGACCCGTTCCACGGTGGGACGGCTCTTGGGCTGCGGCTTCTATACGCAAGACCGTTCGCGCCAGCCGCAGTTTCTTTTCATGCAACGCAAAATCAGCACCGACCATCCCAATCTGGCCGTTACGGGAAATCTTGAATTCTCACGCCCCGACAAGGCCTACCGCGTGTTGGACAGCGTGGGCGAGGAGGTGTTTGCGCTGCGCCTGAACAGTTGCTTCGCCTTGGCTACGGGAGATATTGACCTTACGATGAATACCTATGAATTGGGTATGCGCTTCTATGGCAATATGATGCGCGACGGCAACACGGGAACCGTTTCCGCCCGCGCCCTTTCGATATTCGATTTCTACCTCACCGATGAGGTGGCCCGCCGCTTGGCCGCCCACCTTAATAAATTCGCCTATTCGAGCTACAACGGCAGTTCGGGCGAAGCCTACGTGTCGGGTTTCCTGCAACATCATCTTTCCGAAAAGGAACGCCAGCGCATGGAAGCCGAATTGCGTCTGACGGGCGTGTTGAGCAAGATTCCCGATATTCTGAAACAATCGCTTGTTTTTTCAGACTTGGAAATGGAATGGGATGCAGGGCGCAAAGCCTTCTTCTCGAGTGGCGAAACCGCCGAACTGATGTCCATAGGCGGCAATGCGGTGAACAAGAAACTCAAGGTAATGGCCGCCTTCCGCAAGACCCGCCGAGGCGATGTGGTGGATATTTATTTGGAAGCCAATGCCAACGCATGGATATATTTCAGCTACACCAATCACTATATGCAGATTGTCACCTCCGACGACGCGCTCAACGAATATATCGCCTCCCTCAAGCCCGGCACCCGCAAGAAAGGCCGCTACGAGTTCAATCAAGCCACCGTCTCCAAACGCAACAGCTTCCTCGGCTCCTTCCTGAACCGATAGC
>CAMWQD010000144.1 GCA_947176325.1 uncultured Bacteroidales bacterium
TCACTTGGTTGTAGGGTTGGTCGGGGTCGGCGAAGAAAGGTATCTTCTGCCCCGAAACCAGCGTGTTGTTCAAGTCGATGCCGGCAATACCGGTGGGGATGATCTGCGAGGGTTGCTTGCGTTTCATGGGGTTGACGGAGGGGCCGCCGATTTCCCGCGATTCGCCTTCGGGTTCGGCGCCGCCGTCGATAGGCTCGCCATAGGCGTTGAAGAAACGTCCGGCCAAATCCTCGCCCACTTTCAGGCTGGGAACGCGGCCGGTGAAGGCTACTTCGGCGTTGGTGGCCAAGCCTTCGGTGCCGGCGAACACCTGCAACGTCACCTTGTCGCCGTTTATTTTCACCACCTGCGCCAAGCGGTCGCCCACCACGGCAAGTTCGTCGTTGGAGGCTCCCTGCGCCCGCACGGTCACCGTGGCCTTGGTAACGGCTTCCAACTTGGTGTAGATTCTCTGAAAAGCCTTGTTGTTCTGCATATCTATTTTACTTTCTTCTCGTTAATTTACTTTATCCTTATAACTCCAACTCCACACATTCCACCACATCCGTCTTTTAAGGTATAGGGTAGAAAGAAATGGTGCGCCAGCCTACCTTATACCTTCTACCCTACTTCCCTTCCTGTTCCCTCACCAACGCATCGATCTTGGCCTCGTAGTCCTTGAAGGTTGCGTCGCCGAACTGCGCGTAGTTCATCTGACGGAAATCGTTAATCAACTCCTTATAGAATTTGACGCACTCCGTGAAATCCTCAAATTCAAGCTCTTTCTTGCAAATATCCATCACCTTGCCGAACATGAACTTCTGACGGTCCATGGGGCAGAGCGCGTCGATTTTGTCGAAAGCGTCCTGTTGCAGAATCACAAAGTCTATCAATTCCGACTTCCAATAGCGGTCGTGATAGAGCACGGGCACACCGTCGTCGCCCAAGATGTTGATTTGCTCGTAGGCCTCCTTGCCGCGCAGCACATAGTTGCGCCCCTCGTTCACCAGCGGAACCCACTCCTCGCCCAACTTCTCGTTGAAGTAGTCGATGATTTCGGGATATTCGAGATATTTGGAATAGCTGTCTATGGGGTCGATGGCCGGGTAACGCTTGCTGTCGGCACGGGCCTGCGAAAGCGCGTAGAAACAGCGGGCGGCCTTCTTGGTGCCCTCGGTGACGGGTTCCTTGAGGTTACCGCCGGCGGGCGACACGGTTCCGATAAAGGTAATGGAACCCTCGGCGCCGTTGTTCAGGTATACGAAACCCGCACGGGCGTAGAAGCCCGAGATAATGGCGGGCAAGTCCATGGGGAAAGCGTCCTGCCCGGGAAGTTCCTCCAGACGGTTGCTCATTTCGCGCAAGGCCTGCGCCCAACGCGAGGTGGAGTCTGCCAACAGCAACACTTTCAAGCCCATGGCGCGGTAGTATTCGCCTATCGTCATGGCGGTGTACACCGAAGCTTCGCGGGCGGCCACCGGCATGTTCGACGTATTGCAGATGATGGTGGTGCGCTCCATGAGGTTGCGCCCCGTGCGCGGGTCTATCAGTTCGGGAAATTCCTTGAAGATTTCCACCACCTCGTTGGCACGTTCCCCGCAGGCGGCCATGAGAATCACATCCACATTGGCCTGCTTGGAAATGGCGTGCTGCAACACGGTCTTGCCCGAGCCGAAAGGCCCGGGAATGAAGCCCGTGCCGCCCTCGGCAATGGGATTGAACGTATCTATCACGCGCACACCCGTTTCCAATGCGCGGAAAGGACGCGGTTTCTCTTTATAAAAGGTGATGGGCTTCTTCACGGGCCATTTCTGCACCATCGTCACCTTGTAGTCCCTGCCCTTGGCATCGGTGAGCACGGCCATTTCATCGTGAATGGTGTAGCTTCCCGCAGGAGTGAGGCTCTTGACGGTATATTCGCCCTCGAACTTAAAGGGAACCATCACCTTGTGGGGCAACCAACCTTCCTTCACCTCGCCGAGCCAGTCGCCGGCCTTCACCTTGTCGCCCACCTTGGCCAAAGGCTTGTATTCCCATTTCTTGGTGTCGTCGAGGGGCGCGGTATAGCAGCCGCGTTTCAAGAACACGCCCTCCATGGTGGCCAGATTGTTCTGCAGACCGTCGTAGTTGCTCGAAAGCAAGCCGGGGCCCAGCGTGGCCTCCAACATCTGTCCCTCGAATTCCACCTCGCAGCCCGTCCTCAGGCCGCGGGTGCTCTCGAACACCTGCACGTAGGCCGTGTCGCCGGTAATCTTGATTACCTCGGCCATAAGCCTCACGCCGTCGAGGTCGATATAGCAGATTTCGTTTTGGGCAACCGGTCCGTCCACCTTCACCATAACCAAGTTGGAGACGATACCGCTCACTTTTCCTGTTGACTTTTCCATATCTTTGTTTAACTATTTACTACTTAACTTTTACCGTCCGTCGGGGCTGCACGGAAGCTTTAAAACTTCCCGACCGCCCCTCCGTAATCATCTTGCTCCTATGCTATTCAAACTTCACCCTACGCATCTGCGCCACCGTGTCGCGCAGGAGCGTCAGGCCCCGTTCCTTATCCAAATTCTTCCACCGTTGCAGAATGCCCGCCTTCACGAAATAGGCCAACACCGCATTCAGGTCGAAATCCTCGCCCCGAACCATCTCCTCGGCCATATTCCAGCGGAACCTGTCCACACGGCGCTCGCGCTCATACACATCGCGCAGCGACAACGCCGCAAACAAATCCTCCGCATACGAAAGACGCAACTTGAGCCCGAAATCCTCCTGCTTGAAATTCTCTTTAATCCATGTGATTAACTCGGGTTCCTCGCCGGGATAGACAAACTCCTCCTGCGGCGCCCGCCCCTGAATACGCGCGGCAAAAGCCACCAAAGTATTGCGGAGAACCAAATCGAAATCATACCACTTGCGCACGAAAGCGTTATGGCTCTTGCGGGCGGCCATATAGAACTCCCGGTCGAGGATATTCTTCAGAAAAGCCTCCAACGCCTCGCCCTGCATATCCACGGCCAAATCCTCCTCCCCGTTCACCATCACAGACAGCGAAGACGCCCAAAAACGCCGCTGATAATCGGGCATTTCGGGATGCGAAGCCACATACTCCCTGCGCGCGTCCTCGTCCGAAGCCTCCATATAACGCCTCACCACCTCCCTGTGTTCGGGAAAAGCCAAAAAGAAACGCACCGTCTTCGCATCGCCCTCGCTCAACAGCTCCATAATCTGCGCCGAAAGCTCCTCATACGAGAAGCCGTCGAGGTTCATGTCGAAGCCCAATTCGGGCAGACCACTCACCAAATACGTGTAGTAAGCACCCATAGAAAGCCCTCCCTACGCGTTAAAAAGCATTTTTTTGATGCGGGGACGGGCGTATTCCTCGAACAAGGCCATGAAATCCTCTTCGGTGAACCCGAGCCTGTAGCCCTGCCCCTTGTCGGTAATCTTGAAACCGCCCTGCAGGTCGCCCGAGAATTTCACCTCCAAGCCATTTTTAAGTTCTTGGCCAACAACGTCTTTAAGAAATTTATCGAAAGCCTCGCGCTCGGCTTCGGGAAGCAACAGCTCCAAGGCGAAACCCGCGTTCTTTTCGGGATTGAACGCCGCCATAGCCTTCAGAATCAAGCCCTGCACAAACTCCTTCTGTTCCAGCGCCGCATGAACGGCCGCCGCAACGGTATTCTCCATAAGGCTTTCCTCAATCTGCTGCTTGAGCGTGGCGATAATCTGACGCGACGTGATATTGACCTCGGTCAACGCATTCTTCTTGAGGTCTTCCGACTCGCGCACAGCCGCATCCACAATGCCCTTGGCCTGTTCGCGCGCCTGTTCGATAGTCTTGGCGGCCTGCGCTTCGGCCTCCCGCAGAAGTCTTTCGCCCTCTTCCCTGCCCTTGCTCAATCCGTCTTCGTAGAGCTTGTCGGTTAGTGCCTGCAACTTGTTTTCCATAGGATTTGATTTTTTAATCTCAACGGGGCGAAGTTAACGAAATTCAGCGACTAACGCAACTCTCCGCC
>CAMWQD010000145.1 GCA_947176325.1 uncultured Bacteroidales bacterium
CTTACAATATGATAACTTTAAAAGTTGCCATGTTGCCGTTCTCACTCACGGCACGCAACAAAACCACGCCCTTGGGAAGACGGTGGGCAAGGCGCGCATCGGCGGCGGAATTCACGGGGAATACAGCCAACAAACGGCCCGTGGAGGAAAACGCCTGCATTTCTTTCACGTATTCGCCTATGTGGTTTTCGAGCACGATTTCGTCGGCGGTGACACGCACACGCAGCGCATCGTTCAGATTCGCGCCTTCGAGAGGGGAATTGTCGGCAGGCTTAAGCGTGGTGAAAGACTGTTCTTCCGTCCAATTGCTGGTTCCCGCCAAGCAGACCGCCCGAGCCTTGACATAATAGGTAACGGCCGGACAGTCGGTCAAACCCCGCACTATCGTGGTATCGCGTTGCAAATCGATCACATCTATCTGATACGGACATTCATCCAAATCGGCGGGACGGATATGCAACTGTTTCTTGGGGGCGGGGGAAAGTACCACCACAACCACACCGTCTTCGGTTTCGGTGCCCTTCAGGATTTCGAGCGTGGGAACCGCGCACTCCTCAAGCGTGGTGAAGTCGCGGGTATCCGATTTATCGCTCACCTTTTCCCGTTCCTCATCGCAATAGGTCAATACATAATATTCGTAGGTGGTATTGCTCTTGAGATTGTCGAGATGCACCGTAATATCTCTCGTAAAGACGGTATCCCACTTCTCGCTTCCTTCCTCCCTATACAGAAAAGCGTATTCCACGCCTTCTCCGCTCCAGGAAATATCCACCGAATTTTCCGTAAGGTGAGATTGACGCAGACTCTTCACGGGGTCGCAATAGATGTCCGTCCACTCCACCTTCAGGCCGCTTGCAAAAAGCGTTTCCGTACCCGGAGCCGCCCCGATATTGGCAAGCATCGCCATATACAGGTAAGGGCTCGTTACCTCAAATTCAATATCAAGATTTTCTGTTTCGTTGAGCGAACTCAGTTCCCGCATACCCAATACTTCGGAACGACTGAAAAGACTGTCGGACGAGAGCAGTACAAAGATTGTGTCGGCGGAGTTGAACGAACCCGTGCCCGAAAGCTTGGTTTCGAACCGCGCCTTACCCCGTATGTTGCCCACCGACAAAACCGGCAGACGCAGCCACAAAGGATTGTCGGCCGTGGCGAAATCCAACGCGATACGGGTGCTGTCGGCAGGCAGGGCGGCTCCTTCCCACACGCTTTTTTCGGCATCCACGCCCTGCAAGGCAGCATGGCCCGTAGTAGGCAAGACACCCTTGCGGAAAGTGATTTCTTCGGGAATCGTTCCGTCGGCGGCAATCTTCAATGCATAGGGCAAACTTCTATACGTGGTGAATTCAACCCTTTGTTCTGCCGAAGTGTCGCCCTCGCCGCATACGGCCCGAACGGAAACCACATAGGGTGTATGGGGGGCGAGGCCTCTGAGGGTGGCCTCACGTACAAGAACATTCGCTTTCTGCTGCGCACCGGAGGCGTCGATTTTGTTCCATGCCACCGCATACGAACCCGCACGCGGGGTATTGTTCACATCCTCCCATTTCACCAAGGCGCTGCTGTTCATCACATCCGAAACCTGCAAGGCCGAAACCTCGTTGCAAGGCACAAAAACGCTCAGGCTTCGAATGGAAGCATAGTTGGTTGTCTCGCGGGCGGCAGGCTTATGATTCGAAGCCGTCAATACCCGCAGACGGAAATTCTTTCCCGCAGTCTCAAAAGACGAAGTCTTTACCGAAAGCGCTCCCCCGCTCACACTCGCGGCACTCGTGACGGTTGCGATGGTGGTCCATGCGTCTTGTCCGTCCAAGCGATATTGAATGTAGAGGGTGTCGGTAGCGTTGGGCGCCGAAGCGGGATAATCCCCGGTAATTTCTCCGTTTCTCCAGAAATACAGATTGAATATCGCCGCCACGCGACGCGTCTCTCCCGATGCGAAGATTGGCGTAACAGCCGTGTTATGCGCAACCTGCCCGTTGTCGCCCCGCTGCATCCGCACGCTCAGGAAATTTCCAAGACCCGCACGATTGTAAACGTAGAAAGGATCCACGTTGTCTTCGCCGAAAAGCCACCCCGCAGGCCCGCCCGCAGCAGAGCTGTTTATGTCGACATTGGCGGCCGCAGCGTCGAAATTCACGGTGGAGGGAACAGGACGCAACGTAGAGAAACCCCGGCATATCGGTTCATACGAGTATTCGCTTTGATCGGTACGGGTCGACCATGCGTAATACCAACGCTCCGTTCCGGCGGAAAGGCCACCCACTTTATACGTGGCATCCGTGGCGCAGGGAGCCAACACCTCGATTTTTTCACCTCCTATCGTAATCACATCACCTTTCACATACCCCCCGGCTTTAGGATGAAGCCGGTTGTTCAGGAGGGTGCCGGGCGCTATCTGCCGCGTACTTACGCCCAACAGATAGGGATTGTTGCCGGTCTTGCCCACCGATAAGGTATAGCCTGTATCGGAAACCGAAGCCTCCTCCGCCTGCAAGGAAGCGGGGGCGACCATGGCGGTTTTGAGATCGATACGGGGTATGTTCGTGGTGTTGTATTGGAAATTACTGCAAGTGTCGTTGTAGGGGAAAGCGTAGAGATAATAGCGGGTGTCGGGTGTAAGGCCTCCCACACTCTTGTTCTTTACGAAAGATCCATAGGGCGCTTCGGATTCCGCTACGGTGGCGAACACGCTCGACCCTATCGTCAGACCCGCCCTGTCGCTATATTCGGTTCCGTTCTGCGGCAAGTCGTTTCCCGTAAGGCTCGACTTGGTGGAAAGCAGAAAGATACACCGGGTGCCTTCTTCCCAAGCCATGGATTCTTGTCCCGGATTGATTTCGAATTGGGTAGTGGTGATATTGTAGCTCCACCGCGTCACTTTCGGCGAAGCGATAACCCGACAAGGAGCCGGCTGCATGAAACCATACGACACGGACGGATAATCGTTGTCCGCGATTTCCACTTTAGGAATGCCCGCCCAACTCTGCACGTTCATGACGTTGCCGTTCAAATCGCGCAAGAAGACACCGTCGCTCCTGTCTCCGCCGGGAATCAAGCCCAATGTGAAAAAGAAAAAGTTGGCGCCCGTGGCTTTATCCGTAGCGCCTGTAGGCTGCATGGCCACGGGAATAAGGGTGATGACGCCGTCGGGCGTTATCTTGTATTGGAACGAAAGGGGCATCGTGGTGGCGTTTTCCAGGCTGTATACCTTCAGGTTTTCGTAACCGACGAACAGGGTGTCGCCCACGATTTCGTATTTCGCGGTAGCGTTGTTGCCGGCATATACCGGGGTGATGTGAGCCGTGGCAGTGCCCCACTTATCGTCAAAAGTTCCGTTGTAGAATCCCAGATACACGAAATCTTTGAAAACGCCTAATCCATTGATATCCACATCGGGATTGGACGAAGCCGAAATCGCGTCCTCCGTGCCGAAATACAGACAGCCCGAACCGGTAAAGCCGAAATACTTCACCCTATCCTTTCCGAAATAGAATTCGGGAACCTGAATATTGCCCGTAAAGGTTTGGGGCGTGCTGTGGGCATCGGCCATGGCCTGCAAGGTTTCGGTGCTGCCGTCGGCCTTGAGCCATAAAGTATTGAGATTGGTTTCTGCGGCAAAGGTGTAGGTAGTGGCCGATGTCGAGAAGACGTGAGCCGTCACACCGCCTTTCTGACAGGTGTAGATACGCACGGGGGACTGGGCAAAGCCCATAACCGGGAACAAGAAAGCCGCCATTAAAGCGAACTTCTTGCAAAACACGCTTTTATGCATAATCTTGACTGGTTTTTAGCCAAGCAATATACAATAATTTAATAATATATCCTTAAAATTAATAGAAATTGGGCGACAAAAACAATAGTCTTGGAGATTTTTTTTGAAAAAGTTTCCTATATAAAACAAGAGGTAGCGCCGTGCGCGGCTTACTCCCTCACATTCGTATTTCC
>CAMWQD010000146.1 GCA_947176325.1 uncultured Bacteroidales bacterium
GTGATTGTGGCCACCGGCAACATCTACGAAGACGTAACCCAGGCGCAGGCCGCCGCCCGTCAAGGCGCGGACATCATTGCCGTGATACGCACCACGGGGCAAAGCTTGCTCGACTACGTGCCCTACGGCGCCACCACCGAAGGTTTCGGCGGCACCATGGCCACCCAGGAGAATTTCCGCATCATGCGCAAGGCGCTGGACGAAGTGGGCGAGGAAGTGGGCCGCTACATCCGCCTGTGCAACTACTGCTCGGGCTTGTGTATGCCCGAAATCGCCGTCATGGGTGCCTTGGAAGGCCTCGACGTGATGCTCAACGACGCACTCTACGGCATTCTCTTCCGCGACATCAACATGCAACGCACCTTGATAGACCAATATTTCTCGCGCGTCATCAACGGCTTTGCAGGCGTAATCATCAACACCGGAGAAGACAACTACCTCACCACCGCCGATGCCGTGGCCGAGGCGCACACCGTGCTGGCCTCCGACTTCATCAACGAACAGCTGGCCAAAATCGCCGGCCTGCCCGAAGAACAAATGGGCTTGGGTCACGCTTTCGAAATGGATCCCAAGTTGGAGAACGGATTTCTTATGGAACTTGCGCAGGCACAGATGCTTCGCGAAATCTTCCCCAACGCGCCCCTCAAATACATGCCTCCCACCAAATTCATGACGGGCAACATCTTTAGGGGACACCTGCAAGACGCTTTGTTCAACATGATTGGCATTTGGACACACCAAGGCCTGCAACTGCTGGGTATGCCCACCGAGGCCATTCACACGCCTTTCATGAGCGACCGCTACCTTTCCATCGAAAACGCCCGCTATATCTTCAACAACATGAAGAGCATAGGCGAGGAAATGGAATTCAAGGAAGGCGGCATCATCCGCAAACGCGCGGCGGAAGTGCTCGACAAAGCCACTTCCCTCTTGCAGCAAATGGAAAAGGAAGGCCTTTTCGCGGCCCTCGAGAAAGGTATTTTCGCCGACATCAAACGTCCCAAGAACGGCGGAAAAGGCTTGCAGGGCGTGGCCGAAAAACGCGCGAATTATCAAAATCCCTTTATTGACTTAATGAAGAAAGGAGAATAACATGAGCGGCGGATTATATTCAACTTCTCACGAAGAAATCGACAAGACTTACGACCCCAAGAAAATCAAGCCCTACGGCGACACCATGAACGACGGCAAGACGCAGTTGAGTTTCACGCTCCCCGTGCCTGCCGGCGACGAAGCGGTGGAGGCGGCCAAACAGCTGCTGCGCAAAATGGGTTTCGAGAACCCGCAGATTGTTTACTACAACGAGCTCACCGAAGGCTTTACGTTCTTCAACGCCTACGGCTCCTGCACGCACACGGTGGACTATACCTCCATTCACGTTCCCAAGGTGGAATCTACCGTTATGAGCATGGAGGAAACCGACGCCTATATCCGCGAACACATAGGCCGCAAGATTGTGGTGGTGGGTGCCAGCACGGGCACCGATGCCCATACGGTGGGTATCGACGCCATCATGAACATGAAAGGTTTTGCGGGGCACTACGGTTTGGAGCGTTACGAAATGATAGAGGCCTATAACTTGGGCAGCCAGGTGCTGAACGAAGACCTCATCGCCAAGGCGCTGGAACTGAATGCGGATGCGATTTTGGTGTCGCAGACGGTGACGCAGAAAGACATTCATATTCAGAATATGACCGAGATGATTGAAATGCTCGAGGCCGAACATCTGCGCGAAAAGATGGTGGTATGCTGCGGCGGCCCGCGCATCACCTACGAATTGGGCAAGGAATTGGGCTTTGACGCGGGTTTCGGCATGAACGCCTACGCCGACGACGTAGCCTCCTATCTCGCGCAGGAAATCGCTTCAAGAATGCAAAACAAGAACCGATAAAAACTTTTAACCATGGATAAGGAACAGATAAGACAAATCATTGCCCAACGTGTGGCAAAAGAATTGAAGAACGGCGACGTGGTGAACCTCGGTATCGGTTTGCCCACTTTGGTTCCCAACTACCTGCCCGAAGGCGTAAAGGTAATCCTGCAATCCGAAAACGGCTTGCTGGGCATGGGCCCCACGCCCGAAGCCGGCAAGGAAGACCCCGAATTCATCAACGCCGGCGGCGGTGCCACTTCGCCCGCCACGGGTGCCTGCACGTTCAGCAGCGCCACTTCTTTCGCCATTATCCGCGGCGGACACGTGGATGCCACGGTGTTGGGCGCCATGCAGGTGGACGAACAAGGCGACTTGGCCAACTGGATGATTCCCGGCAAACTCACCCCCGGCATGGGTGGTGCCATGGACTTGCTCACGGGCGCCAAATTGGTGATATTGGCTATGGAACACACCGCCAAGGGCAAACCCAAGATTTTGAAGAAATGCACCTTGCCGCTCACGGCCAAGGGGCGTGTAAACCTCATCGTTACCGAAATGGGTGTGATGCGCGTTACCCCCAAGGGCATCGAGTTGATTGAAATCAACCCCGAATTCAAGGTGGAAGACGTACAGGCGGCCACCGAAGCGCAGCTTATCATCTCTCCCGACCTCAAGCCGATGTGCTAACAAGACCATAGGTTTTTCTACAAGCGGGGCGACCATATGGCCGCCCCGCTTTTTTTATCCCTAAAAACAAAACCCCGACCGGTTGCCCGATCGGGGTTTGCCGCTGTCTAGAAGACAACTATCTTAACCAAACAAGAGTTTCTATCGTACAATCACACGCTTCACCGTGCTCTTGTTGCCGGCCATCACGCGGACAAAGTAGATGCCGCTGTGGTTGAGGCTCAGCGTGGTCTTGCCCTCCGTGGCGGTGAGGCTCTTAACCAGCACACCGTTGGAGGCGAACACGTCTACCGTGGCCGCTACCGGCAGTTCGATGTGGAACATGCCGTTGTTGGGGTTCGGGTAAACGCTCACGCCCAGCAATTCCCTGCTTTCGTTGGCGGTCGTGTCGTTGTTGCCGCCTTCGCTCTTAATCGTGTAGACCGCAACGGCCACTTTCGAGTCTACAAAGCCTTCCTTCACCGCAATGGCGCGGATGGTCTTCGCCGTATCAATAACGATGGCCGCCGTGTATTCGAGGCTGTTCACCGTCACCGTGTCGGCATCGATGGAGTAGTAGATCTTGGCATTCGCCGTGTCGCAGCTCAGTACAACCGCGGTGCCCTTTTCCACTTCACCGCCCACGGGGTTGAATTTCGGCATGGGCAGAGTGTCTTTTTTCTCTACCACGGGGCCGTCGCCAACCGTATAGGTAGCCGTTTCCACTTCCGACATTTCAACACCCCGTACACCTACGCTCCACGTTACCGCCTTAATCGTAACCGTTTCGGTTATCTCAATCGGCTCCGTGTATTTGGTGCTGTTTTTGTCCGGAGTGCTGCCGTCGGTCGTATAAGAGATATTAATCTGCTTATCACGGCTCGTATTGGCTGCTATGCTCTTGGACGAAAGCGTCACAAGCGTACCGGCCTCTACCTTGCCTTCCGGCACCGAGAACTCGGGGGCCATCAACAGAACCGTATAACTGAACGCAGTCGTTATGGTTGCATCACCATAATAGGCAATCACTTTCAGCTGGCACGTCTCTGTGATTTCAATCTCTTCGGTATACCTTGTGTCGTTTTTGGAAAGAGGAGTATAGCCACCACCTATGCGCCAATACATTTCAACATTCGGAGTGGCGCATTCCAGTTTCACTTTCGTACCATAGGGCACGGTGTCGGCTCCCGGCGTGGCCACAGGCATAGCCGGAATCAACGTATATTCTCTCGTAATCACGGCCGACTTATCTTCGTCCTTAACGGCGATAACCTTTATAACTGCGTTACGCAGGGGGAAAGGTTCCGTATATTTCGTACCGTTCGTTGCCGAAGGTTCCGTGCCGTCGGT
>CAMWQD010000147.1 GCA_947176325.1 uncultured Bacteroidales bacterium
CAACGCGGGAGCATCCGGTTTGCGGGCAAGCTGCGCCAGCATGTCGGCTTCGGCCACGATTTGGTTGCCCACGTAGGCCCAGCCCTTCATGTTGCACAGGCCGCGGCGGAGCGGCGAAATCGGGCTCAGCTTGAAGATGAGCGTATCGCCCGGCACCACCTTGTGGCGGAACTTCACGTTATCCATCTTGAGGAAATAGGTGAGGTAGTTTTCGGGGTCGGGATATTGGGTCAGCATATAGATGCCGCCCGTCTGCGCCATAGCCTCGATGATAAGCACACCCGGCATCACCGGCTCATCGGGGAAATGCCCCGTAAAGAACGGTTCGTTCATGGTGACGTTCTTCACGCCCACCACCTGGTCCTTGTCCATATAGACAATCTTGTCCACCAACAAAAACGGAGGACGGTGGGGAAGAATCTTCTTGATTCCGTTCACATCGTAGAGAGGAGTGGCCGTTATGTCGAACGGCGGTAAAGCTTCAGGTGCCATATCTTTTTGCATTTGTTTACGTATCTGCTTGATGAATTCGGTGTTGCTGAAATGTCCGGGACGCAGGGCATCGACCGAGGCATGCATGTAGCAGCCCAGCAAGGCGCAGTCGCCTATCAGGTCGAGGAGCTTGTGGCGGGCGGGCTCGTTCTTGAAATGCAAGTCCACGTTGTTGAGGATGCCTTCCTTCACCTCCACGGCGGGTTTGTTGAACAGCGACGCCAAACGGTTGATTTCTTCCTGCTCCACCTTGCGATCGACAAACACAATGGCGTTGTCCAAATCGCCGCCCTTGATCAAGTTTTGGGAATGCAGGAATTCCACTTCGCGCAGGAACACAAAGGTGCGGCACTTGGCTATCTCTTCCGCGTAGCGGTCGCCGAAAGTGTCTATGGAGGCGTATTGCGGCACAATGACCGCGGAATTATAGTCTATCTTGACGGTAAATTCCCGTTTGTCGGAGGGCACGGCCTTGATTTCGATGCCCTTTTCTTCGTTGCGGAACGTAAAGGGCTTGCGCAGGTCGTAGTAGCGGCGCTCGGCCTCCTGTTCGCAGATGCCCGCTTTCAGAATGGCCTCCACCACCAGACGCGCGCTGCCGTCGAGAATGGGCATTTCGGGCGAATCGGTCTCGATAATGGCGTTGTCTATCTCCAAGCCTACCAAGGCCGACAGGAAATGTTCGATGGTGGCCACCATGAGCACGCCGTCTTTCTCCAAGGTGGTGCCGCGCGAGGTATCGCCCACATATTCGGCCAAGGCCTTGATTTCGGGCTGGCCGGGCAAGTCCATGCGCTTAAAGACAAACCACGTGTCTGCCGGGGCGGGCTTTATCGTAACGTGCGCTACCTTGCCGGTATGCAGTCCCACTCCGGAAAGGGTGACGGGGGCATTTAAGGTACGTTGTCTTATCATACACGTATTTTGTAAACCTTGCAAAGATAGTGAAAGTCTTTAGAATTCGTAAGCGCCTATGGTGGGCGGGGTGCGGCGCTCCCTGCCGCGGAGGTCGCGCAGGCAGGTGCCGGTGAGGTAGGCGGCCGAGGCCTTGCCCACCAAGGCCGAGGCCGCCGTATCAATATCAAAATCATAATTTTCCGCATTGCGGAAAAACGGCTTCGCATTCCAGACGCAGGAGTCGAACCACGGATGATTTTCCGGCGCAGGCTTCAGGTATACCAGGCAATGGTCGAACAGAACCTGCGGATATTCCTCCACCCTGCCCGACAAATCCACCCGAATCTGCTGGTCGGAAACGCCCGTGAAGCTGCTGTTGGCGAACAAGACACGCCCGAGCGGAAAACGCTGCACCTCGCCCGTCGGCGCATAGTCGTAGTCGCTCAGGAACAACGCCCGCGAACCGCCGTAGCCTCCATGATAGGAATAGTTGGCAAAGGTGCAATGCACGAATTCGTAATCACCTCCCTTATAGAGATATAAACTCGCCTGTGCTTCGGCGAAACAGAGGTTTTCGCCCTTCACACGGTTGCCGTTGCTGAAAACGCCATAGGAAGACATATTCTCCACCCTCGTGTTGCGGAGATTCAAACCACCCTGCGTGGCGGCACACGAATCAAGCCAAAAGGCCGTCTGCCCGTTGCGCAGATAGGCATAATCCACCTCGTGGGGCCCGCTCTCGGCATCGAGCCAAATCCGTCCCCACTGCCCCGCCATATTCCTATAATCGCCGTCCTGCCGAATACTCGTCATCACCACCTCCTGCCCCAACTCGCCCGCAATCTGCAACTTGGCACCTTTGCGCACCCAAATGCCCGACTGCGGGGCAAAATACAGACGGGTGCCGGCGGGAATAAGCAGGGTCTCGCCCTCCTTCACCGCCAGATAGCCGTAAATCACGATAGGTTTCGCGTCCTCGTCGAAACGGTGCCGCGCCGGGTCGTAGTCGAAATAGGAAAGAGTGATGGAATCCGCGTCGGGATTGAACAGACCGGGGTCGAAGAAGGGCACGCGCACACTGCGTTCCGATTTCCAATAGTGCGCGTCCTGCCCCCATGCGGTGAGCACCACTTGCCGGGGCTTGCTGTTTTCCACCTCGAAGCCTATGGCGTCGGTAATCTCGAAAGGATTGTCCTGATTGCGCACGTCTATCACCGTGTTGATGAACACGAAAAGACTGTCGCGCCCGCCTATCACCACCCCGTATTGCTCCAAATCGGTATTGCCGCTCACATTGATGCGGAAGCGCGAATTGGCCCCGCCCTTCAGATAGATGCGGTCTATGCGCACGGCCTCCTTATAGGGGTTGCGCACCATAAGGCGTTTGGTGATGCTGGTATGCCCCGTCAGCAGGGTGTCGAAACGGATGGTGTCTTGCGAGAACCCCAACACCACGTTTTCGGTGCGGAAATGACGGTATTCGTCGCGGCAGGAGGCCAGCGACAGCATCACCGCCGCCACCGCCCACAGGCTTCTTGTCAAGATTCTCATCCGCTTCATGCTATCGTTTTCACAATTTTTCCACCAACTTGAAACCCACGCCGTGCACGTTCACAATCGTCACATCGCCCACCTGCGCCAAGGCTTTCCGTAGTTTGGTGATATAAACGTCCATACTTCTCGCACTGAAATAGTTGTCGCCTTTCCACACCTCCACCAACGCCTCCTTGCGCTCCACCACTTCGTTCTTGTGTTCGCAAAGCAGGCTCAGCAGTTCGGCTTCGCGCGTGGTGAGCGAAACCGACACGCTTCCGTCGGCGTTGGAGAGCCGCTGCCCCGTTACATCGAAACGGATGCCGCCGAATTCATACACCTCGGGGCGGACGGGCTTGGAGGGCGCATGGATACGGCGCAAAATCGCCTGAATACGGAAAATCAACTCCTCCATGCTGAAGGGCTTGGTGAGGTAATCGTCCGCGCCCATCTGAAAGCCTTTCAAGCGGTCGGCTTCCAAGGTCTTGGCCGTGAGGAAAAGAACGGGAATGTCGGGGTCGAGCTTGCGGATGTCGCGCACCAACGAGAATCCGTCTTTCAAGGGCATCATCACATCGGTAATCACGAAATTGAATCCTCCTTCCTTAAAGGCTTCGAGAGCCGATTTGCCGTCGCGGTAGAGTTTGGTTTCGTAGCCTTTGCCTTTGAGATACGCGCGAAGGAAGGTGCCCAGATTGGGGTCGTCTTCGGCCAAAAGGAAAGTGAGCGTGGTGGGTGTTCCGTCTCCAATAATCATAGTTGCAAATTTAAAAGTTTCCCTTATAACGCACAACCACCGTTTTTATCGAACCCGAAGGTCTTTTTTCGTTTCGTTCTAATTGGTTCACAATAAAATAAAAGTTATCAACAGGTGAAGTAGAGGCCTCCTGTATTTTTTTTATTCTTATTCACAGAGATTTATATGAAATCTTATGCGCAAAAGT
>CAMWQD010000148.1 GCA_947176325.1 uncultured Bacteroidales bacterium
GTCGCAAGGTGCTGCCCTGCACGTCATAATCCCAGTTCACCTGCGGGGAGGCCACCGCCGCGCAGGGTGCGGGAGGAAAGAAGTTATAGCTTTCGCCCGCAAGGGGATGAGATGTTTGGGTGATCTCAAGGTATGTCCGTGACGTTTGCGAAGTTCCGTCGGCCTTGATGTAGAGAAGGTCCGAAGTCAGCATCCCCGGCTTCCCCACCAATCCCCACGTATACACCCAATAGTATGCACCTGTCGAGGCATTGTGCGCCACTTGCGGTTCCATGGAAACGGGACGGAAACTCAGTTTTCCGTTTTTGTCGAAGGCGTATTGAAACGAAAAGGTGAGCGTATTTCCGAATTTGTCCACGCCTTGCAGATTTTCATACCCGATGAAAAGCGTGTCCTGCACCGTCTCGTAGCGCACGTAGGCATTCTCTCCCGCTTTAAGGGGGTAGGACTTCCATCTGATCTGGCCCTGTACCGTGGTACTATTATAACAGGAGAGAAGGAAGTGAACATAGTCGGCAGACTTGGTGTCGACTTGATTGTTGATGTTCACCGCCGGTGCCAAGGAATCTCTCTCCCCAAAAAACACCATGCCGCCCGCCGTGAGACCGTAGTATTTCATGGTCTTGCCCGCAAAGGGGAAATCGAAGCCGATTTCGAGATTGTTCCTGCGGGTGGTGGGGGTTGCCGTCAAGGTATCTTCGGAAACTCCGGTAAGCCCGTTTTTCCCGATCCAAAGCGAATCGAGCTTGCCGCCTTGCGTAAGGGTGACGACCGTAGCCGAAGCGCTGAATTCGTGCACAGCCACGCCCGTGGTCTTGTCGGACTGATATCCGATGAACGGGTTTTGGGCCTGCAGGCCCGAAACAAGGGTCCCGAAGACCGCCAAAAGAAGTAACTTCTTCATATTCTATAATGTTGTTTACATATAAGCCGACTAATATACGCATATATTTTTATACCCGGATTATAGGGTTCGAAACCGCCTTCTTCTTTATGCCACACCGCCGTGCCATATTGTCAGTGTATGTTTTTTTCCCTACCTTTGCGCCCTTTACATAAAATAGAGATGAACAAGCAAAACGTCATTGGACTGGTCCTTATATTTTTCGTGCTGTTGGGTTTCTCCTATTGGCAGACCTCGCGCATGGAAAAGCAGCGTAAGGCGCAGATTGAACAGGAGGTGAAGGAGGCCGCCGAAAACGCCGCAGCCTCGGTAGACACCCTTGCGGCTCCGGAAGTTGTGGAAACCCCCACCCTCCCCGTCGACGACGGCAATCCGTTTTCGGCGGCCCTGCAGGGACAGGAGGAAAGTCACACCCTCCGCAACGAAGTGTTCACGGTTCACTTCAACACCAAGGGAGGCCGCATCTCCGGCATCACGCTTCACGATTACCTCACCTATAAAAAAGAAGCGCTCACGCTTTTCGATGAAGAACGCACCGAATTCTACCTGCGCTTCTTCGCCATGAACCGCGTGGTGCGCACCGACCAATGCCATTTCGTGTGGATAGGCCCCGAACAAGACAGCGTGAGCGGAAACGACAGCCTCGTGGCCCGCATGCGTCTCTATCCCGACGCCGACACCGCCCGCTATTTGGAATGGGTGTATACGGTGCGCGGCAACGACTACCGCATCGGCATAGACCTCAATTTAGTAAATACCCAAAGTCTGATTGCGTCCAACACGCCCTTTGTAGACCTTATCTGGAAAACCCGTCTGGAATCGCTCGAAAAAGGCAAGCGCATGGAGGCCACCTACACCACGGTCTACTACAAGCCCGTTTCGGACAAGGTGCAGAACCTCAAGAAAAACCGCGACGACAAGGAAGAACTCACCACCCCCGCGCGCTGGATTTCGTTCAAGCAACAATTCTTCTCCACCGCGCTCATCGCCAACGAGAGTTTCTCCACCGCCGACCTCCAATGCTACACCCGCCGTCAGGCCGACCCCGACTATCTGAAGGATTGCGAGGCCAATATCGGCATTCCCTACGACGGACTGCCCTACCAGAGCGTGAGCATGGAGCTGTTCGCCGGCCCCAACAAATACCGCATCCTGCAATCCTACGGCCTCGACCTCGAGAAACAGATTTTCTTGGGCGACTTCTTCCTCACGCGCTGGATAAGCCGCTGGGCCGTGATTCCCGTGTTCGACTTCCTGGAATCCAAAGGCTTGCGCTACGGCCTCATCATCCTCATTCTCACCATCCTGTTGAAGATTGTGATTTTCCCCTTCACCTATAAGTCTTATGTTTCCTCGGCCAAGATGCGCGTGATTCAGCCGGAGGTGAACGAAATCAACAAGAAATATCCCAAACAGGAACAGGCCATGGATAAGCAGAAGGCCGTGATGAACCTCTATAAGAAAGCCGGCATCAGCCCTATGGCGGGATGTCTGCCCATGCTGTTCCAGCTGCCCATCATCATGGCGATGTTCCGTTTCTTCCCCGCCGCCATCGAGTTGCGTCAGCAACCTTTCCTGTGGGTGGACGACCTTTCGAGCTACGATGTGCTCTTCTACCTGCCCTTCCGCATTCCCGCCTACGGTTCGCACGTGAGCGCCTTCGCCCTCATGATGGCCATCACCAACCTGCTCTACACCCGCATCACGATGAAGATGCAGTCGTCGGGCAACACCATGCCGGGCATGAAGTTCATGATGTATGTGATGCCGATCATGTTCCTCGGCCTGCTCAACAGCTATCCCGTGGCCTTGAACTACTACTATACGATTTCCACCCTCATCACGTTCCTGCAGATGTTCCTCATCCGCAGGCTCATCGACGACGATAAGGTGCGGGCGCGCATTCAGGAAAACAAGAAGAAGCCCGTCAAGAAATCGAAGTTCCAGCTGCGGCTGGAGGAAATGGCCCGCCGCCAGCAAGAACTCGCCCGCCAACAACAACGGCGGTAGAGTCCAAACGGCCGTGCTCCGTGCTGAAAAGTGCTTCGGTTTGGTCTTTGTGCGTTGGGAAGCGGCGGATAGGAAGTCGGCTTTTTGCGATTTGACGCACGTCGCGAAGCGACAAGTTATGAGCAAAAAACGAGCTTCCGTACAGCCGCGTGCGGTGGGCAATAAATAAAACGCTTAAACAATAAAAACAAAATACAATGGGAAGAGCATTTGAATACCGTAAAGCCCGTAAGTTCAAACGTTGGGGCAACATGGCCCGCACCTTCACCCGCTTGGGCAAGGAAATCACCATGGCCGCCAAGAGCGGCAGCGACCCCGCCACCAACCCCCGCCTGAGAGCCATCATCCAAACCGCCAAGAGCGAGAACATGCCCAAGGACAATATCGAAAGGGCTATCAAGCGCGCCACCGAAAAAGACCAGAAAGACTACAAGGAAATCGTTTACGAAGGATACGGCCCCCACGGCATCGGCATCCTCATCGAAACCGCCACCGACAACCACCAACGCACCGTGGCCAACATCCGCTCCTACTTCACCAAGGCCGGATGCTCCCTCGGCGTGACAGGCTGCCTCACCTTCATGTTCGAACACAAATGCGCGTTCAACATCAAACCCAAGGAAGGCCTCGCCCTCGACGACCTCGAACTGGAAATGATCGACTGCGGCATCGACGAACTTTTCATGGATGAAGAAAGCGGCAACATCGTCATTTACGCACCCTTCGAAGCCTACGGCGACATTCAGAAATATATCGAAGAAAACCACTTCGAACTCGTGAGCGCCCGCTTCGACCGCATCCCCACCGACACCAAGGAACTGAGCGAAGCCGAACAGGAAGACGTGCAGAAACTGGTGGACAAACTCGAGGAAGACGACGACGTGCAGAACGTCTACAC
>CAMWQD010000149.1 GCA_947176325.1 uncultured Bacteroidales bacterium
CCATCGAGAGTACGCCTTGTCCGCCGAATCCCGCTATGATGATTTCTTCTGTCATGGTTTTTGTTGTTTTTTGTATTAATATTAAGCGGGGCTGTTACCTCACCAACTTGCCATCTACCTTGATGTCGCCGGGCACGAAGTATTTGAGCACGTTGTCTTCCATCCACTTGTTGGCGTCGACGGGGCTCATCTTCCAACCCGAGTTACACGAGGAGCAGACTTCGATGAAGCAGGTGCCTTTGCCGGCCATCACATCGTCGATAGCCTTGTTCAAGGCCTTCTTGAGCTTGGCCACCGCTGCGGGCGTGTGCACGGTGTGACGCGAGGCGCTGTAAACACCGTTGAGCTGCGACACCATTTCGGTGATGCGCAACGGCCAGCCCACCTTCTCCACGTCGCGTCCGTAGGGCGAGGTGACGGTTTTCATGCCTTCGAGCGTGGTGGGAGCCATCTGCCCGCCGGTCATACCGTAGATGGCGTTGTTGACGAACACCATCAAAATCTTCTCGCCGCGGTTGCAGGCGTGAATGGTCTCGGCCGTGCCGATGGCCGCCAAGTCGCCGTCGCCCTGATAGGTGAAGACGAACTTTTCGGGCATGAGGCGCTTGATGGCCGTGGCCACCGCCGGAGCGCGTCCGTGCGCGGCTTCCTGCATATCCACATTCATATAATCGTAGGCCAACACCGAACAACCCACAGGGGCGATGCCTATCGTCTTGTCCTGCAAGCCTTTCTCGTCTACCACTTCCATAAGCGTGCGGTGAATGGTGCCGTGACCGCAGCCGGGGCAGTAGTGCATGATCTTGTCGGTGAGCAACGACGTTTTCTTATAAACCAGATTCTCGGGTTTGCAAATCTCTGATGCCATATCTTCTCCCTCCTATAATAATTTGGTTTTTACCGCGTGAACTACCTCTTCGGGAGCGGGAACGATACCGCCGCAACGTCCGAAGAACTCCACTTTCACCTTGCCTTCCACGGCCAGCTTCACATCTTCCACCATCTGTCCGAGGCTCATTTCCACAGACATGAAGCCTTTTACGTGGGGCAGGAGCGACTGGATGTCCTTGGTGGGGAAAGGCCACAGCGTGATGGGACGCAACAGACCTACCTTGACGCCTTCGGCGCGGAGCAAGTCCATGGCTTTCTGGCAGATACGAGCCGAGGAGCCGTAGGCTACCAATATATAGTCGGCGTCGTCGCAGTTGATTTTCTCGCAACGGGCTTCGTTGGCCTCGATTTCGCGGTACTTCTCCTGCAGGTGCAGCACGTGGCGTTCCTGACTGTCGGCCTGGAGGTCGAGCGAGGTGATGATGTTATGTTCGCGGTCGATGCCCTTGCCTACCGTGGCCCAGGGGGTGTTCCTGCGGATTTCGTCTTCGGTGAAGCGGGGACGCTGGGGAGGAAGAACCACTTTCTCCATAGTCTGTCCGATAACACCGTCGGCCAACATCAACACGGGGTTGCGGTATTTGAAGGCGAGGTCGAATCCCATAGGCACGAAGTCGGCCATTTCCTGCACCGACGAGGGGGCGAGAACGATAAGACGGTAGTCGCCGTGTCCGCCGCCCTTGGTGGATTGGAAATAGTCGCTCTGCGAGGGCTGGATGGTGCCCAGGCCGGGACCGCCGCGCACTACGTTCAGAACAAGACAGGGCAGTTCGGCGGCCGCGATATACGACATGCCTTCCTGCATAAGACTGTAGCCGGGGCTGGAGGTGGAGGTCATGACGCGCTTGCCGCAACCTGCGCCGGCATAGACCATGTTTATAGACGAAACTTCGCTTTCGGCTTGAAGAACCACCATTCCCGTGCGGTTTTCGGGCCGTTCTTTCATGAGGTATTCCATTACTTCCGACTGGGGAGTGATGGGATAACCGAAATAGCCGTCGCACCCTGCGCGGATGGCCGATTCGGCGAAAGCCTCGTTTCCTTTCATAAGACGCAAGTCTTCCATTGTTGTATCGTTTTTTTAGATTTTTTGAAATGTTGTAATTCTCGGAAAGCCGTATTAATTTACCTGAGCCCTATACACGGTGATGACGCCGTCGGGGCAGATGTGACCGCAGGAGGCGCAGCCTACGCAGGCACTTTCGTTGGTGAGCAGGGCAAAGTGATAGCCTTTGCCGTTTACTTCTTTCGACAGGCCGATTGCCTTGGTGGGGCAAATCGACACGCAGATTCCACAGCCCTTGCATTTTTCCTTGTCTACCACAAGGGCTCCTTGAAATTTCGCCATATATCCTTGTTTTTTGAGGTTTTCTTTGTATTAATATATCTGAGGGGACTCTTACAACATCACCGGCATCACCAACATCAACAAATCTTCCTTCTTCTCCTCGTCGCCCACGGGCACAATCAATCCCGCACGGTTGGGGGTGGACAGTTCCAGACACACGTCCTCGCTCTCCACATTGTTGAGCATTTCGAAGAAATATTTGGCGTTGAAGCCGATTTCCATAGGTTCGCCCTCGTATTGGCAGGCCAGGCGTTCCTTCGACGAGCTGGAGCTTTCCACGTCTTCGGCCGACACGAGGATTTCCGCGCCTCCGGTGAGGCTCAACTTGGCCTGGGGCATGGCTTTGCTGGCAAAGATGCACACGCGGCGGATGCAGTTGAGGAAGCTGGAGCGCGATATGGTGAGACGGTTGGGGTTGTCCTTGGGAATCACGGCCTCGTAGTTGGGATAGCGGCCGTCTATGAGGCGGCAGCCGATTTTTACGTTGGCGTATTGCAGAATGAGGTTCTTTTCGGTGGCGTCCATGCGCACGGGAGTGGATTCCTTGCGCAGCGAGAGCATGTTCTTGAGGAGCATGAGGGCTTTCTTGGGCACCACGAAGGAGGTTTCCTTGGGGGCGGTGATGTCGGGGCGGCGGTAGCGCACGAGCTTGTGGGCGTCGGTGGCCACGAAGGTGATGCCCGCGGGGGTCATTTCGAACAGCACGCCGCACATGGCCACGCGCAGTTGGTCGGTGCCGGTGGCGAAGATGGTCTTGGAGATGGCGCGTACCAGCACGTCGGAGGGTATTTCGGCGGTGAGGCCGGTGGTGTCCATGGCGGGGATTTCGGGATAGGTCTCGGCCGATTCGCCCACCATGTTCGACTGGCCCGTGCCTGTGGATATCTGAACGCCGGAGGTTTCGGTGTTGATGTCGAAAACCACGGGGATGTCGGAAATGGTCTTGAGGTATTCCATGAGCTGACGGGCGGGCATGGCGAGGGAGCCTTCGCCGGTCACTTCCTCGAGGGGCACGTCTACCACGGCCACCGATTCGGAGTCGGAGGCGACGAGGGTGAGGGTGTTGCCGGCCACTTTGAAAAGGCACTTCTCGAGAATGGGGAGCGCTTTGTTTTCGGTGAGGAGGATGCTCACGCTCTGCAAATTCTCGAGGAGAATCTTGCTGTTGACGATAAATCTCATATCGAATATTGTTTTTTACGCGCCGCGAATATAGCGATTTTTGCCGAGAATTGCCATTGCAGGCCTCCGCCATTTGTTAAAAATTGTTAAAAAATTTGTTGGGAAAGAAAAACATTGTACTTTTGTGTCACGGGGAGACAGTAAAACCGTTGAAAGCATCCGGCCAGGATGCAGAACCTCGAATCAAAAGTTCGTTGTATCCTCAGGTCGGAGAAGTTCTACTTTTCCGACCTGTTGTATTTTATAAGGACTCCTTTGATAAACCAGTGGATTTGGTCTTGAGAAATGTTAAATTTTGTTAAAAAGCCCCAAACCCTCCTGAAAGAGTAAGTAATAA
>CAMWQD010000150.1 GCA_947176325.1 uncultured Bacteroidales bacterium
TATAACTTCCGCAGTTGGTGGCGGAGGATGAGGGCGGTGACGATGATAGCCAGGCAGTCGGCCACGGGCGTGGCGGCCCACACCCCGTTCAGCCCCCAGAAATGCGAGCAAATCAACAAAGACGGGATAAGGAAAAGCACCTGCCGTGTAAGACTCAGGAAGATAGAAAGATGCACCTTTCCCAAAGCCTGAAAGAAATTAGTCGTCACAATCTGAAATCCCACGAAAGGAAACAGCAGGAACACGAACCGCAACCCGGAACGGGTGATACCTATCAAATCCGCATCGGACGTAAAGGCTTTCGCCGCCAAAGCGGGAAAAACCTCCATCATCACAAACCCCAGGCAGGTAATCAACGTGCCCACCCGCACCGCCAGCAGAAACACACTCTTGGAACGGTCTATGCGCTTGGCACCGTAGTTGTAGCCCGCAATCGGCTGCATACCTTGGCAAAGCCCGATTACAAACATCACGAAAAGAATGGCATAACTGTTGATGATGCCGTTGGCACCCACGGCCAAGTCCCCGCCCGTGGCATAAAGACGATTGTTGAGAATCACCGTCACCAAACTCGAAGCCAAGTTGATGAGAAAAGGCGCCACGCCAATGGAAAGGATATTGCGGATAATCCTGAGCTTGGGACGCAGAGCCTCGAGCGTGAAATGCAGATACGACGATTTCTTGAAGAAATAGCGCATGGTGAGCAGCGCCGTGATGCCCATGGAAACCGCCGTGGCGATAGCCGCCCCCTGAATGCCCATTTTGAAGACGAAAATGAGAATCGGGTCTAAAATCAAGTTCGCCGCAACCCCTATCAAAATAATAGTCATAGACTTGCGAGGCGACCCCGAAGCCCGTATGATATTGCAGAAACTATATGAAAGATTGGAGAGGATGGAAGTGGGAATGATGATTTTCATATAGCTTGCCGCGTAGGGAATGGTGTTTTCGCTACCGCCGAAAGCCCGCAGGAGAGGCTCCAGAAACAACAGGCCGCTCGCACAGAGCAGAATGAAGAAAGCGAAGGTGAGGATGAGCGCGTTGCCCAAGATGTTTTCCGCCCACTTGCGGTCGTGCATCCCCAACACAATCGAAATGCGCGTGGAAGCACCCACGCCCACCAACGTGCCGAAAGCCTGCAGGAAATTCATGATGGGAAGGCTCAACGCAAGCCCCGAAATAGCCATCGCGCCCGCCCCCTGTCCGATAAAGATGCGGTCGACAAGGTTGTAGAGAGAGGTGGAAAGGGTTGTGATAATGGCAGGAACCGCATACTGCAAGAGTAGCTTGGGTATGGGCTCGGTTTCGAGCAAACGGGGATCGGAATTCTTTTCTGCCATAGCGCAAAGATAAGTGAAATCTCGACTTTATGTATCTTTGGCTTCGTGATACCTGAATTCTTCAACCACATACTCAATTATGAGAGCCTTTCGGTGGTGGGCATGGCCAAGAACGTGGGCAAGACGGTTTGCCTGCGCGCGCTGCTGAACCATTACGCCGCCCCGGACAAGGCCTCGCAGATAGCGGTCACCTCTATCGGCATGGACGGCGAAAGCACCGATAGCCTGCTCAAGACCGCCAAACCCGAACTGAATTTCTATCCCGGCATGTGGGTGCAGACCTCCGAGCGGCACTACGCCCTGCGCCGTCTTACGGCGGAAATTGTCGACATAAGCCGCGAAAACACCGCCTGCGGACGTTTGGTCACCGCCCGCGTGCTCACCCCCGGAAAACTCATCCTTTCGGGCTTCGCGCATACACAAGGACTTCGGAAATACATCGCGCAGATGCATGCTTTGGGCGTGCGCACGGCCATTATAGACGGCGCCTTGTCGCGCATGAGCCTCGCCTCGCCCTTTGTGTCGCGCGCCATGATTCTGTGCACGGGCGCGGCGCTCTCCAAGAACATCGGAGACTTGGTGCGCAAGACGCAGTTGCAATACACTTTAATGAACCTGCCCGTTTTTTCGGAAAAGGTTTCGGAAGATTTGGCCGAACTCAAGGGCGGCGTTTACGGAATCGACACAAAGGGCGAGGTGCACAACCTGCACGTTCCCTCGCTCCTGCAGGCCGACAAGCATCTGGAAAAGATGGAACCTTATTTCCGCGCCGGCTGCAAACTCTATGTGGCGGGGCTTCTGAACGATGCGTTCCTGCGGTTTCTAACGGGCAGGAATCCGCGTCCCGACGTGGTGGTGAGCGATTTCAGCAAACTGTTCGTGAGCCGGCAGGTTTTCGATGCCTTTACGCGGAGCGGCTCCCGTCTGTGTGTGCTGCAACAGCCCGAAATTCTGGGCGTGTGCGTGAACCCGTTTTCGCCCGAGGGATATACGCTCGATTCTTCCGAATTGCGGGGGCGTATGAGTGAAGCCTTGGGATGTGAGGTGTATGACATATTAATATAAAAACCGTGAGAAAACAAGAACCCACCGTGTACGCAAAAATCATACTGAAACCCGGAAAAGAAGAGTCGTTGAAACGCTTTCACCCCTGGGTGTTTTCGGGCGCCATAGCCCGCACCGAGCCGCTTTCCAAGAAAAACGCCGTGCAGGAAGGCGACAAAGTGCAGGTGCTTTCCTCCACGGGGCAGATTCTCGGGGCGGGTCACGTGCAGATAGGCAGCATTGCCGTGCGGATGCTGCGTTTCGACCAAGGCGCCATAGACGCCGCATTCTACGAAGACCGCATGGAAAAAGCCCTGCAACTGCGCAAGGAACTCCGCTTTCCCCGCAAAGACAACAACTGCTTCCGCTTGGTGCACGGCGAAGGCGATTTCCTGCCCGGCCTGGTGGTGGACGTATACGGAAACACCGCCGTGATGCAGGCCCATTCGGTGGGCATGCACGTAGACCGCGAAATCATCGCCCAAGCCATTCTTAAAACCTGCGGCAAATTCATCAAGAACGTCTACTATAAATCGGAATCCACCCTGCCGTTCAACGCAGGATTGGAGGTGAAGGACGGCTATTTGGAGGCCTCCGGGACAACCACGAAAACCGCGCCCGTGGCCGTTGAAAACGGCATCGAATTCTATCCCGACTGGGTGCAGGGGCAGAAGACGGGATTTTTTGTCGACCAGCGCGAGAACCGGGCCTTGGTGGAACACTATGCGAAAGGCAAGAACGTGCTCAATATGTTTTGCTACACAGGCGGTTTCTCGCTCTATGCCTTGCGCGGCGGAGCCAAACTCGTGCACTCGGTGGACGCTTCGGCCAAGGCTGTGGAACTGTGCCGGCGCAATGTGGCCCTCAATTTCGGAGAGGCGGCCAAGACTCACGAAGCCTACGCCCAAGACGCTTTCGACTATTTTCATCATCTTGAACAAGACCCCGATGCACCCCGATACAACCTTATGATTGTGGATCCGCCCGCTTTCGCCAAACATCAGAAAGTGTTGCGGCAGGCCCTGCAAGGCTATCGCAAACTCAATGCGGCGGCCATCCGCAATATCGCGCCCGGAGGCATCCTCTTCACCTTTTCGTGTTCGCAGGCCGTGAGCAAGGAAGACTTCCGCCTGGCCGTGTTCAGCGCCGCCGCCCAAACAGGCCGCAAGGTGCAGATACTGCATCAGCTCACCCAACCCGCCGACCACCCCGTCAACATCTACCACCCCGAAGGCGAATACCTCAAAGGCCTCGTCCTCCGCGTGGAATAATT
>CAMWQD010000151.1 GCA_947176325.1 uncultured Bacteroidales bacterium
GAGTGATAGACAAGAAAAAAATCAGCGACCTTTTGCGGGCGTTTTTCGAGGAAAGCGGCCGAAGCGACCTCTTTGAGGTGGGCGTATCGGTTTCGCCGAAAAACGAAATCAAGGTTCATATAGACGGTATGCAGGGCGTGGATATCGACACCTGCGCGCAGGTGAGCCGGCACATCGAAGCCGCCCTCGACCGCGATGCCGAGGATTTCGAACTCACCGTTTCTTCGGCCGGTCTCGACCAACCCCTCAAGGTGTACCGCCAATACATCAAGAACACGGGGCGTGAGGTGAAACTCACCACCCGCAACGGGGAAACCCTCAAGGGCATTTTGGAGAGCGCCGACGAACAGGGCGTTACCTTGCGCGAGGAACCCACCAAAAAGAACCCCGAACCCCGCGTGCACACCTTGTCCTACGAACAAATCAAAGAAACTAAAATTGTAATTTCATTCAAATAAAAATACCATGGAAAACCTGAATCTGGTAGAAAGTTTTTCCGAATTCAAAGACTTGAAGAACATCGACCGCGAAACCATGATGCGTATCTTGGAAGACGTGTTTCGCGCCATGTTGATCAAGAAATACGGAACCGACACCAACATCGACATCATTGTCAATATCGACAAAGGAGACTTGGAAATCTGGCGTAACCGCGTGATTGTGGAAGACGACAAGGTGCAGGATCCCGTTTTGGAAATCCCCTATTCGGAAGCCATCAAGATAGAGCCCGACTTCGAAGTGGGCGAAGAAGTGTCCGAAGCCGTGCACATCACCGATTTCGGACGGCGTGAAATTCTTTCTATCCGTCAGAATCTCGTGGCCAAAATCCAAGACTACGAACACAACGTGGTCTACAAACGCTATAAGGAAAGAATCGGCGAAATCATCACCGGCGAGGTTTATCAGGTATGGAAACGGGAAATCCTGTTGCTGGACGACCAAGGCGTGGAATTGCTCTTGCCCAAGAGCGAGCAGATTCCCTCCGATTTCTACCGCAAGGGCGATACGTTGCGCGCGGTGGTATTGAAGGTGGATGTGAAGAACAATATGCCTGTGATTGTGCTTTCGCGTACCTCTCCCGTTTTCCTTGAACGTCTGTTCGAGCAGGAAGTTCCCGAAATCTTCGACGGCCTCATCACCATCAAGCGCATCGAACGCGAGCCGGGCGAGAGAGCCAAGGTGTTGGTGGAATCCTACGACGACCGTATCGACCCCGTAGGTGCCTGCGTGGGTATGAAGGGAGCCCGTATTCACGGAATCGTGCGTGAGTTGCGCAACGAGAACATCGATGTCATCAACTACACCACCAATATCGAGTTGCTCATCACCCGCGCCCTCAGCCCCGCCAAAATCACCTCTATCAAGATTAACGAAGAAGAGAAGACAGCCGAAGTATATATGAAGCCCGATCAGGTTTCGCTGGCTATCGGCAAGGGCGGTTTCAACATCAAGCTGGCCGGCCGCATTTCGGGCTACGATATCGACGTGTTCCGCGATGCCGAGACCTTGAGCGAGGAGGACGTTGACCTGCAGGAATTCAACGACGAAATCGAACAGTGGATTATCGACCACCTCAAGAGCATCGGTTGCGACACCGCCCGCGATGTGTTGGCGATAGAACCCGAAGATCTGGCGCGCCGCACCGACCTCGAGGACGAAACCATTGCCGAGGTTCGCGCTATCCTTCAGGCTGAATTTGAAAACTAATAAAGAATACGCTTGCAGACGCTTATCTGCAGAAAAAATAGATTTTAATGGCAGAAGAAAACAAGGCGGTCAGACTTTCGAAAGTCGCCAAAGAAGTGAATGTTGCAACGGGAAACGTTCGCGAATTTCTGGCTAAGAAAGGATTTGAAATCGACTCCAATCCCAACGTCAAGCTCACCGAAGAGCAATATCTGTTGGTATTGAAGGAATTTCCGTCCGACAAGGCTATTGCGGAAAAGGCGCCGGAACTTAAATTGGAATATGTGCCGAAGAAGAACGCGGCGGCAGCGGCCGAAGCCGAAAAGGCGAAGCCTGCCGAGAAAGTTGCCGTAGCGGAAGAACAGGCCGAATCGACCGAAAACAAAGAACTCTTCATCAAGACCGCCGAAATCGGAGGCACGATAAAGGGAGGCAAGACGACCCGGCAGACCAAGCAGAAAGCCGCCCCCGAAGCGGCCGCTGCCGCCGCGGAGGTTCCCGCGCAGGAGGCCCCCGCCCCCGTCAAGGAGGTTCCCGTTGCGGAAGAAAAGCCCGCGAAGGCCGAAGAACCCGTCAAGGAAGTTCCCGTTGCGGAAGAAAAGCCTGCGAAGACGGAGAAGCCCGAAAAGACGGAGACGAAAGCCGAGAAGCCCGCCAAGACGGAGAAAACGGAGAAGGTTGGGAAGACGGAGAAAGTGAAGGCCGAAGAAGAGAAGCCGGCGGTGGAGGAAACTCCCGCGCCGCAGGCGGAGGAAAAGGCCGAAGCTCCGGTGGAGGAGAAACCTGCCGAAAAGAAAGAGGCCGCGCCTGCCGAAACGGAAAAGAGCAAGGTGTTCGGTCTGCATGCCGAGGTGGCGGGCCCCAAGATTTTGGATACCATGGATTCCGAAACCTTCCGTCAGGCCATGGCGGGCAAGGCCGTGAAAGCCGAAGAGGGAACCATTACGAAAGTCAATAAGATAGAAGATACCCCCAAGCCCGAAGACAAGGCCTCCGACGCTCCCGCAGGGAAACCGCGCGCCGCCGAAGAGGACAATTTCATCAAGACCGAATATCAGAAGATAAGCGGGCCTACCGTGGTGGGCGTGGTGGATCTTTCCAAGGTGATGAATACGGGCGGCGGCAGAAACGACCGCAACGGACACCGCCCCGTGGCCACCACCAAGAGCGGTTCTTCGGCCGGTGGCGTGAAACCGCCCCGCAAGCGCATCGACAATAACAAATCCTCGCAGAATCTTTCCAAACCCAATCTCGCGTCGCATTCCGACATGGGACGCCCCGCCAAGCGCAACAACGGCAAGAAAGGACAGGCCAACAAGGTTGTGGTGGTGAGCGATGAGGAAATCAAGAAGAAGATGCAGGAAACCATGTCCCGTGTGCATTCGTCGGGCAACAAGACCCGCTCCACCCGGGCTCAATGGATAAAGGACAAACAGAAGGAAAAGGAACGCATCGAGCAGGAAATCGAGAAGGAAAACATAGAAAAACGCACCCTCCGCGTCACCGAGTTCGTTACCGTGAGCGAATTGGCCACGATGATGAACAAGCCCGTTACGGAAATCATTTCCACGTGTATGTCGTTGGGTCTTTTCGTTTCCATCAACCAACGTCTGAGCGCGGAACCCATTTCGCTTCTGGCCGAAGGTTTCGGCTTCAAGGTGGAATTTGTGGATGCCGATGTGATTCACGAACTCGAAAGTCAGGACGATGAGGAGGTGGGCGAAGAAACACCGCGCACACCTATCGTTACGGTTATGGGTCACGTAGACCACGGTAAGACCTCCTTGCTCGACTACATCCGCAAGACCAACGTGATTGCAGGCGAAGCGGGCGGTATCACCCAGCATATCGGTGCCTACGAAGTGCAGTTGGAAGACGGTCGCAAGATTACCTTCCTCGATACGCCCGGTCACGAAGCCTTTACCGCCATGCGTGCCCGTGGTGCCA
>CAMWQD010000152.1 GCA_947176325.1 uncultured Bacteroidales bacterium
GAAAATTGCTTGGGCGGCACGAGCTTTGGCCACCATTTCTTTTACTTCCATGATGCTATTTTTGTTTTTTTAATTTATTTATTTTCAAATATTAATCGCGCAATCCAAGGCATTAGAACAAATCCGCGTAAACCTGACGGATTTCTTCTTCGCTCAGAGGCACGTAGTTGTTGTTGAGCAGACGTTGCTGGGTTTCCAACACCGCCTTGGCGAAGCCGGCCACTTCCTCTTCCTTCATACCGTAGGTATGGAGCTGGTTCTTCTTGATGAGCTTGCCGAGCAGTTCGTCCAAAGCATCGTAGGGATCGCCCGTGGTTCCGAGCAACTGTTGCAGGTAGGCGTTCAGTTCCTTGATGCGGCCATTGGGGTTCTTCTTATTATAAAGGTGGAAGATGGCCGTGTAGAACTGGTAGTTGGCCTCTCCGTGGGGCACGTGGTAGTTGCCGCCGAGAGGATAGCTCAACGCGTGAACCGCACCTACGCCCGTGTTGCCGAAAGCGATACCGGCGAAGTTGCTGGCCATAAGCATCTCGCCCAAACGTTCGAAACGATAGTCGGGGCCTTTTTCGGCGATACCCTTGAACACATCGATGATGATGCGCATGGCTTCCTTGCCGAGGGCTTCGGTATAGGGGTTGGATTTGGGCGAAACGAAAGATTCGGTGGCGTGCACCAGAGCGTCGATGGCGCTGCAAGCGTAGAACTTGAACGGAAGGCCTTTCAACAGCTCGGGAACCAAAACGGCGTCGTCGGCCACGATAGCGTCGTCGGCCAAGCCCATCTTGGTGTGCAGGCTCTTGAGCTCGGCAATCGAGATGTTGGTTACCTCGCTGCCCGTGCCGCAGGTGGTGGGAAGGATAACCAGCTGTTTTTCCTTCTCGATGGGGATTTTACGCAGGAAAGCGTCGGTGACGTTTTCCACGCCCTTGAGGACGAACACCTTGCAGATGTCGATGACGGTACCCCCGCCCACGGCGATGACGCGGTTGTAGGAATACTGCTTGGCATCCTTCAGAATAGCGTTCATCATCTCGTCCGAAGGCTCGCCCGCACCGTACTTTTCCTGAAAGATGAAGTGGCAGGGAAGGTTCAGCGCCTTCATGAACGGCTCGTAGATAAACTCATTGGTCACCACCAAGTCGTTGGCACCCAAATTGAATTCCTTGGCGAACTCGCCGAAGTGTTCGAATTGACTCAAACGAGTCTTTAACTTGAAAAGTTGCATGATATTAGTTTTTAAATCTTTTCTTATACTCCTCTTCCAACATGGGGCGGAAATCGGGGTGGGCGATAGCGATGAGGCGTTTGGCGCGTTCACGCAGGCCTACGCCCTTCAGTTTGGCTACACCGTATTCCGTCACCACATAATCCACATCGTTGCGCAGGGTGGTTACCGCCCCGCCTTGTTTGAGGAAAGGCACGATGCGCGAGGTGGTGCCTTTGGCCGCCGTGCTGGGCATGGCCATAATCGAACGGCCTCCCTTCGACCACGCGGCGCCCCTTACATAGTCCACCTGACCGCCGGTGCCGCTGAACTGCTTCAAGCCCATGGCCTCGCTGGCCACCTGACCCATCAAATCCACTTCGATGCACGAGTTTATGGAAACCAAGTTGTCGTTCTGACTGATGACGCGCGGGTCGTTCACCCAGTCCACGGGACGCATCTCCACGGAAGGATTGTTGTTGGCGAAGTCGTAGAGCTCCTTGGTGCCCATGAGGAACGTAGCCACCAGCTTGCCGGGCATGAAGTTCTTGCCCTTGCCGTTGATGACGCCCTTGTGCACCAAATCCACCACGCCGCTCGAGAACATCTCGGTGTGGATGCCGAGGTTCTTTTTGTCGCCGAGCGCCATGAGCACCGCGTCGGGAATACCGCCGATGCCGAGCTGGAGGGTGTCTCCGTCCTTCACGATAGAGGCGCAGTTCTTACCGATGGCGATTTCCACATCGGTGATTTTGGCCGGCGGCAACACGGGAATAGGGCCGTCGGTCTCTACGATATAAGTGAAGTCTTTAATGTTCATGAAGTTGTCGCCGGGGATGTAGGGCATGTTGGGATTCATCTCGGCGATGACGACCTTCGAACGACGGGCGGCGGGCAGGGTGTAGTCGCAGGAAATGCCGAAGCTGCAATTGCCGTTCTCGTCGGGACGGGAAACCACGCAGACCGTTACGTCGGGTTTGAAATATTCGTCGAACCAAGCGGGAACCTCCGAGAAGTGAAGGGGTACGAAGTCGCCGCGGTCTTCGGTGATGGCCGTCCGCGAGTTGCCCGCCACGAAATTGGTTACGTGCCGGAAATGCCCTTCGGTTTCGGGGGTGAGGTGACAATCGCTCATAATGGTGAACATGTGGAAAATCTCCACGCCGTGGAGCCGTTCCATTTGCTTGACCATTTCGGCGGGAACCACCTGCGGGGCGCCCGCAGCGTGTCCGAACACCACCTTGTCGTTGTCTTTAATGGCTTTTACCGCTTCTTCGGCAGTAACGAAGTTGCCGTCTTTTCTCCAATCCATGGTATGATGTTTTTATTACTTTCTATTTGTCGTTGTCGTGCAAACGTTCCTCCTCGCTCCGGTTCATCAGCTTCCTGGCGAGGTCGAGCAGGTCTTCCGAGGTTTCGTTTATCAAATACACACGCCCCACCTCGGGTATTTCCATGCGCAGCGTCTTGTCTATGGTATCTTCCAACGTTATCTGCGCCGAGGGGCAGGTGCGGCACGCCCCCAGAAAAACAAAGCCCACGTCCGTCCCCCTTATCTCCTTAATCCGGACATCACCGCCGTGGGAAAAAAGAGAAGGACGGATCCGCTCGTCAACGACTTTGCGGACCCGACCTTCGAAACTATTGTCGGCCTTTGAATTACTTCGCGGGCTTGCTGTCTTTGGACACATCGATCTTAGCGATTTTGCGAGCCAATTCTTTCTTGGCCTCCAAATTGCCTTGACGGGCGATCATGATACGTTGCGCTTGAGGCGAACCGGCACCGTGCAGGGATTCGGTGCGGTAGCCTACCGCAGCCGTACCCAAGGTGAGGTTTTCGATAAGACGCAACACACGCATACGGTTTTCGGTCGAAGTTCCGGTGGCGCCGCGGAAGAATTTTTCCACGTAAGGACCGGTTTCTTTCGAGCGAAGGTCTTGCTGCGAAGGCATGGTCACCATAAGACCGCCGGCGATGTCTTCGGCCAGACGGGCGATTTCGTAGGGATAGCGGGTAACGTTCTGCTTGCAGACGTTAGCCAAAAGCAAATCAATCTGATAGTTGCCGGCAGGCATCTTCACACCCTCGGCCGAGCAGGCGATACCGCAGGCGTAGAGGGTTTCGTTGAGGTGAATCATCTCGATGAGCTTGTCCTTGATGTGGCTGGCTTTGGGCACACCGTTGTAGTCGGCGGCCAAGGCGGCGGCACCGATCAGAACGTCGCCCACACCTACCTTGCAACCACCGTAGGATTGACGGTGATAGCCGGCGAAACGTTCCACCATCATGCCGGCGAACTGCCATTCACGGCACAGGAACACACGTTCTTTGGGAACGACAACGTGGTCGAACACCACCAAGGCTTCGTGTCCGCCGAACTGCGAGTTACCGAGGTCGATTTCGGCATCGGGTTCCA
>CAMWQD010000153.1 GCA_947176325.1 uncultured Bacteroidales bacterium
TAGGTTCGAAATTATATTTCTCCGTTAAAAAGACCTCGCAGAAAACCGGCCCCGGCGTGCGGAGCATTTCCTTGACCACCGACTCTATCTCCGCATTCGAACGAATTTGCATATACGGCAATCCGAAGCCTTTGGCCAATTTCTCAAATGCCGGGAAATAAACTCCCGATTCGGCGTTTAATCCGATATGACGGCCCGAAAAGAAATTATCCTGGGTCTGACGGATTGATATATAGCCATTGTTGTTCAACAACAATATTTTGGCAGGAATCTTATTGCCAGCTATTGTGGCGAGTTCCTGCAGGTTCATCATCATACTGCCCTCTCCTCCTAAAACAAACAGAGGGCGTTCCGGCGCACCATATGCGGCTCCTATGCCGGCAGGCAAATCATACCCCATCGTGGCGCAACCCGAATTCCAGAAATAACGCTGGCCTTTTTTCACCTTGAACGCTTGAAACGTCACGATGCAGGCCGTACCGTTACCGCCCACGAAAAGCGTATTGTCCGGTGCGGTCTCACTCAGTTTTTCCATAAAGTAATACGGGTGAACCTTATCCTGCCAATCGCGGTATTGAGGCAATACCTTCGGGTATTTTTCCTTGAGTTTCAACGCCCAGGTCCGATAAGTGGAAAAATCGAAAGCCTGCGGACAAGCGGCCGACAAAGCCTCGAAGAAGCAGGCGGCATCCGACTCTATGCCCAAGAAAGGCTTAACCGTTGGTTTCTGAAATTCCGCCGCATCCACGTCCACGCAAACCAGTTTACCCCCGCGTGCGAAATACTCGTAATTATAACTCGTTTGACGGATATTATTACGCGAACCGACCGAGAGAACCAAATCCGCATTCTGCAACGTAAAATTTCCTGAACGGCTGCCGGAAGTACCAATGCGTCCCACAAAACAAGGATGATCTTCTTCCAACAGATCCATTCCGTTGAACGTGGTGACGACTGGCATAGCGTGCTTTTCCACAAAAGCCCTGAACGCCGCCTGCGCCCCGGCAATCCGGATGCCATGTCCGGCAATCATTACCGGGCGTTCCGCCTTGCGTAACAAATCGACCAACGTGTCTATCTGCGCCTTTGACGGTGTTTTCTTCCGTTGCAAGACCTGCACAGCCTCGGCTGAAAATTCCACCAACGCAGCCTCGTCGATTTCCGCCCCCTGAATATCCATCGGCACGTCTATCCATACCGGGCCGGGGCGGCCTGACAGGGCGGTGTGCACCGCCTCGTCCAATATCCGCCGCACGTCTTCCGCCCTGCGGATTTGCGCCGCGTACTTGACCAACGGTTTAACCACCGATATGATATCCACTTCCTGGTCGCCGAGCTGCCGCAGGCGCAAATCCGGACACGCTGCAATCGTGGTGGTCTGCTTGACCTGTCCTGATATATACAACACGGGTATTGAATCCGTCCATTGCCCCATAACGCCCGTCAGCGTGTTCAGGCCGCCCGGCCCCGTCGTGATGTTGACCACGCCCAAGCGTTTGCCCGCCCGCACATACCCTTCGGCCGCGATGGCGCACGCCTGCTCGTGATGGCAACATGTATAGGCCAATCCGCTCTGATAAACGGCATCGTTCAGGTGCATGGCACCGCCTCCGGTAATCAGGAACACGCGCTCCACACCATAGACTTCTTTCAGTCTCTTGAAAATATAGTCGCTCGCTCTCATTTGTCGTATAATAAGCAATCCCTGTTCAATGTATCTTTTATGGAAACATACCATGAATAAAGCTCTTTCATGGCTTCTTCCATAGGAGTGAACCGCAATTTTTCGCCCATCTCCGCACGCAAACGCGCATTGCAGCCCGTGTAAGGCAAGCCCTCACCCGAACTGCCCACCTTTATCGGCAAAGCCTTTCCCGACATTTCCACTACTTTTTCCGCCAAAGAAAACAAGGACGAAACTTCATCGGGCGTAATGTTGTAGGCACGGTAACGTGGCTTGTTTTCGATGAACCATGCCAAAATATGCGCCAAGTCGGGCGCGTACAAATAGCTAAACCGTCTGTCCTGCCGCAAACTTACCGGCAAATCGAACAAAGTTTTGCACATGGCGTTCGATATGAAACGAATCGCATAATCCTCGTATTTGCCGAAGATTCCGAAAATACGCAAGTCCACGATATCTTCGGGGCAGTGTTCCATATACTTGCCGCAAACGTATTTGTTATAGCCGTGGTCGTCTGCCGGCACATAACGTCCAAAATAATCCTCGGTCATCATCGGTGCGTAATGCCGCATATCGTAAATCGCGCCCGAACCGAGGTTGAGAATCCGGCCACAACGGTCGGCATGCCGCACTAAATTGAAAAAGATGCGGTTGTTGGTAAAGAAAAGATTTGTCAAATCGGGTGCGTTCCGATGCCCCGGCTTCACGGCCGCATGAATCACAGCATCGAAACGATGGGTTTCGAAATAGGAATCCGCACTGTCGGTATCCGACAAATCCAGCTCCGCATGCGAGGGCGCACACAATTCATAGGCTTGGGAAAGGAAACTTTCCCGCAGGTTCCGTCCTATGAAACCGCTACCGCCGGTGAGCAGGATTTTTTTCATGTCAAATATTTCTGTATCGTTCTATCTGTTCCACACAAAGCCCGTAAACGTCGGTATCGCGGTAACGCTTATACCACTCCACGGTCATTCCGATGGTTTGCTCCATGTTCAGACGGGGCTTCCAGCCCAAATGGAAACGCGCCTTGCTGATATCGAGCATCAACAATTGGGCTTCATGCACGGCAGCAGGGTCGGACAAATCTTGCAATTCGCCTTTCCCGTAGGCCTTTACCACGGCTTGCGCCACTTCCCATACGGTAGTGACGCCCGAGGTTTCGGGGCCGAAATTCCAGCCTTCGCAATAGCGTGTGGGCTCTTCCCACATTTTCTTTGCCAACAGCAGGTAGCCGCTCAAAGGTTCCAACACATGCTGCCAAGGGCGAACCGCCTTGGGGCTTCGGATTCCTATCGGTTGGCCTGCCTCCAAAGCACGGATGCAATCGGGCAGGATGCGGTCGGCCGCCCAGTCGCCTCCGCCGATAACGTTGCCGGCCCTTACACTGGCAATGCTTTTGCCATGTTTTTCGTATTGTTCGGGATGAAAGAAACTGCGCCGCCAACTGCTGATGGCGATTTCCGCCGCTCCCTTACTGCTGCTGTACGGGTCGTAGCCGCCCATCGGTTCATTCTCGCGATATGCCCAAATCTGTTCTTTGTTTTCGTAGCATTTGTCGGTGGTAATCATCACCGCCGTCTTGACGCTCGACGTGGCGCGAACCGCCTCCAACACATGGATGGAGCCCATGACATTGGTCTGATAGGTTTCCACCGGTATCTCGTAAGAGAGCCGCACCAAAGGCTGGGCAGCCAAGTGGAACACGATTTGGGGCTTATATTCGGCAAAAACGGCCTTCACTTTTTCCGCATCGCGGATATCCACGCGCAAATCCGCCTTGATTTTAGAACCGATGCCCGAAAGCACGTAGTTGTCGCGCTCGGAATAAGGCTCCAAGGCCATGCCGATTACCTCCGCGCCCATTTCGTGCAGCCATAT
>CAMWQD010000154.1 GCA_947176325.1 uncultured Bacteroidales bacterium
ACTGTGACGGTTACCGCCACGTCTAAAGCGTTAGCGGAAATGGGTTATTCCACAGCCTTGATACCTTATCTGCTTTTGGCTCCTGTTTCCGAATACGAATGGTATATCCAGAAGAAGGGTGAGGCTTCGTTTGAGAAACTCACGGGTAGCAATCATACAAGTTTGGTGAACAGTGCCGTGAATGGAGCCTCCATTACTTTTGTAGGGTTGGAAGACTACGACAGCACGCTCTTCTATGTGAAGGCGCTGACCGATTGTAACGATGCCGAAACCCAGAAAGACACCTTGAGGGTAACCGACAAGTTCGCCATTACCGCTGTGGAGGGCCCGAATGAACCTGTTTGTGAGAACAACGATGTGCAGATTGCGATAACAACCACCGCCCCGGCTTCGTATGTGGAATGGCAGGTTAAGACCACCGCCCCGGGTGCCGCATGGACTCCGATAACCATCGCCAACAACCCCACCTACGATTCCAACTGGGGAATGGGTCTCTACACGCTCAAGATTCACAACGTGACTGCGGATATGGACGGCTATAAGTATCGCGCCGTGGTGCACGACGATGCCGGTGCCCAGACCATTTGGGACACCGTGAAGGGCGAAGACGTGGTTACCTTGCATGTATTCTCCGACAAGAGTCCGTTTGCGCTCACCATTCGCGACGGCAGCGACGACGATATGCAGGACGGTGACGTTCGCGACCAGCATCAGGTTATCTTCAATATCTACGATACGGTGAGCGGCACGGGCAACGATGCCTACAAGCAATACTTCAACAGATTGTGCGTAATGCGCCGCATCACCAAGGATTCGGCCGCCGTGGTGGAGGGAACTTGCCAAGATGCGCCCGAGGGTGGTTTCACCTTCCCGTTGACGATTCCTTCGTTCAACGCCAACGTAGAGGAGCACGATTCCACGCTCTACTTCGTGATGGCCTACAACCATTGCGGCCAGGTGGCTTCCGACACCAACCTGCTCCGTGTGTACGATACCTTGATTGTACGCTGGAAAGCCGACAGAATCATCTACACCGAGGCGGGCGACAACTGGTGCGTGGATTCGCTTGCGCCCGACGAGATTGTTCCGGGTATGCTCATCGACGTATACTCCAAGTTCGACAGTCTGCCCTTGCAGGCGCATGTGTTCCTCTGCGACTCCACCTTCGTCATATTCAACGATACCACGCTCAAGGGCTTTATGAATCCGGTGGATGAGGATGAAGAAAATATCCACAACTCCAAGTGGTGGATAAAGAGTCCCGATGAGGATTGGGATTTTGCCGATCCGTATGATTGGACCAGCCGCAATACCGAACATAAAGGTTCTTTCGGTGTTACCAGCGACGATTTCTTCACGCTCGAAGACGACGGCATGCAGATTAAGGGCTGGGGTGTGAACAACCTGTATTGCGACTCCACTTCGGTGCTCACGGTTCACGTGATGCCGAGGCTCACGCAGGGCGACCTTGCGATGACGCCTGCCGAAATAAGCCTCTGCGAGAGCGCGCCGGGCAACGACCAAACGTTTACCGTAAGCTCGAAGCGCTATACCGATGAGCTTTGGGAACAGGCCGCCGCTTCCTACAATCTGCAATGGCAATACCGCACGCCCGAGGGCGAAACTTGGGTGGATGTGGATACGAATGCGGGCCGCACCTCGTGGCATTTCGGTGCCGTGAAGGCCGAACACAACGGCTGGAAAGTGCGTGTTGTGGCTTCGGCGCTCTGCGGCACGGATACGGTGGAAGCCCTTATCCATGTAACGCCGAGTGTGGCTCCCGAAGTGCTTTTGGTTTCCGACAGCGCTTGCTTGGGCAATGAACTTGTATTCACGGCCACTACCGAAAATATGGGCGAAAATCCCGTGTTCGAATGGTTTGTAGACGATGTGAAGGCCGAAGCGGCCACGGGTGCCGAATACCGTGTTTCGGGCCTTGCCTCCGGTGCGCACAACATCATGGTTCGCGCCAAGCTCACCGATGCCACGCTCTGTGTAAATCCCGACAACGCAACCGACACCAAGGTGGCGGTGGTTTACGGACAGCCGCAAATCAAGGCCTTCATTGCCGATACGATTATGAAGAACATAGACACCACTTCGGTTTGGGTGAAGGGCGAGGGCAACTACACCTACGCTTGGACTCCCGAAACGGGTCTGCTCGACGCCACCGCCGACAGCACGTTGCTGTGGGGTCTTGAGGCGAGGGAAGAACCTCATGTATATGTGGTTACGGCCACCGACGAACATGGCTGCCAGGCCAAGGATTCGGTTCAGGTGATTATCGAGTCTAACTTCACGATAGATTCGGTGGGCATCGTAACGGTAGTGCCTCCCGTGCTCGACCTCGAGGGCGGCACGTTGCCGGGCTATCCTTCCGAACCGGAAGACAGCTACTATCCCGACTTGGGCGGCACGCCTTTCGGCGGAGAGTTGATATTCCGCAACGACACGGTGGTTGACCTGTGGATCTGCGCGCACAACACGGCTTTGATTCACTTCTACGTGCGTGGCGGCGAGAAGCCCATCACCTACACGTGGAGCATAGAGGGCAACGCCACGCTGGTTTATCCCGTGGATGCCGCAGAAGACAGCATATTCGCCATCTTCTTCCCCGACACCACCACGCACACGATGCGTTGCGAAATCAAAGACAAGACGGGTGTGGGCGGTGCGATAACGGTTTACGTTCACTACTACAAGCCGGAGATGTTCTACTTGGAGGTTACGCCCAAGGTTACTTCGGGCAAGTACTACGAACAGCAGGCCATGAACTTCTCTGTGCGTCCCGACCGCGATTGGCTCACCACTTGGGTGGATGTGCGCAATGGCAGGGCGGACACCGTCACCAACCGCAAGATGAACCGTCAGATGTCGTTCACCAAGGAAGAGGGCGACGAGACTTCGGTATGGATTTCTACGGTAGACCGTCACGGTTGCCGTATCTGGGACAGCGTTCCCATCCATATCATTCCTCTGCCCAACGTGCTCTTGCTGGGCGACCCGATGTATGGTGTCATCTTCCCCGAATTCGAGGTGGAAGTGACCAACTCGTGGGGCTTGAAGGTGAAGGCTTTTGAAGACCGCAACGGCAACGGCAGCAGCCGGGGCTGGGATGGTCGCACCAAGAGCGGCTCCTATGTGGTGGCGGGCACCTACTACTATCGTGCCAAGGTTCCTACGCTCGACAAGAAGGGCTACATGATAGTGAACGGTGCAGTAACGGTTATAAACAAATAATATAGGAGGAGATAGAAATGATGAAACAGAAAAAAAGCATATTGAAAAAAGGTCTCTTCCTGTTGGCCTTGGGCGGTTTGACTGCAGTATCCCCGCAAGCGGGGATACTGCAAGCTCAGGAAGCCGCGCAGTTCAGTCAGCTGTTCGTGAACCGCCTCTTCTACAACCCCGCCGCCATCAACACCGACGGGCTTTTCCGTGCCTCGCTCACAGACCGTGAGCAATGGTGGGGAACCCCCAGTCACCCGTCCTACCGCCTGCTCAACGCGTCCTACTACTTCAAGGACAAGAACATGGGCGTGGGCATGTCGCTGCACCA
>CAMWQD010000155.1 GCA_947176325.1 uncultured Bacteroidales bacterium
CGCAGTGCGTGCCGTGCGACCAACGATATACGTCGCACGAATTTATATTCTCGCATTGCGTGCTTAGCGAAACCGAAGCGGGAGGCGCCGAATTGCCCACCTTGCCGTCGCGTACATTGTATTGGTTCTCTGAGGGAATCTGCAAGTCGGGATGTTCGCCCCAAATGGCGTTGTCCACCACGGCCACCTTGATGTTGGGAGTGCCTTGTTGGATTTTCCAAGCTTCTTCGGCATGGATGAGGTTCAGATGCCAATTAAAATTGGAGCTGTAGAAAGGGTCGTTCAAGGTTCCGTCGGAATCCTCCGCAGTTTCGGCGGCGGGCTCGTCGGCAATTTCCGGCATACTTCCCGTAATAAAATACGTGGGAACCTTTTCCACCATTTCCACCTCGGGCATGGCGGCAAGTTTCGCCAACAATTCTTCGGTTTTCTCAATATCGTCGAATTCCACCAAGAACGTGCGGGCAAGTTCGGCATTGTCGAACAGGCGCATGCTCTGCATGGTTTCATGTATGCTGTATCGTTCCTGTAAGGAAGCCAAGGGAGCAACACGTTTCACCGATACTTTTCTTTCTCCGCTCTTGAGCTTGGGCGCGTTGACGCTTTTCACGCGCACATAGAACGCGCCTTGTTGCATCGGCTCGGCGGCCGTGGAGGGGGCCGTCATGGCCAAACTTCCCGCCAGACAAAGAAATCCCAAAAATAACTTTTTCATAACTTAAACTATCTGAGGATGAGTTTCTTCACAATAACGCCTTCGGTGCTGTAAATGCCCACCAAATAGGTGCCTGCCTGCCAAGCCGAGGTGTTGATTTCGGTATGGTTCATGCCTGCGGCCACATTCCATTTGAAAGTGTGCATCTGCGTTCCCGCAAGATTGAAAACCCGCACGTCCAAAGACTGGTTTTTCTCGCTTTCCCAACGCAGGTTCACCTTTTCGCCCGCAGGGTTGGGGTAGAGGTCGAAGTGCATGTTGGCCATCTCCGCCATGCAGTTGGAAACCGGCGGTTCGAGAGGTTCGAGCGCCGTGCTGTCGTTGGTGGTGGGGTAGTCGGCTTTCAGGAACAAAGCCTGTACGATTTGACGGGTACGGGCATTTTGCAGATAAACTACGGCGTTCATGCCGTCAAGACCGTTGAAGACGCGGGGCGTGTTCGATTCGAAGGCAAACGAGAACGAATTTTTTACGCTGTCGCCGATTTTGGCGGGCGTTACGTTCAATCCCGAAGGGGAAGTCATCATTTTCCGCACAATCGAGAAGAAATCCTGTTCACCGTTGTGTTGGGCCTGAGTCATGTGAATGGAATCTTCGAGCAACACCACTACAAGTTCGTAGTTGTCGGGGTCGGGGAAGCAGGTGGCGATGGACGTTTCCACGCGGAAAGTCTTGTCGTTGCGCGTCAGACGGGCATTGAGCCTGAGGTTCGACGTGCGGGTGCTCAAAACGGCGATGGAGTCTTGCAAATCCTGTTCGTAGGTTTTGTTGCTGGGAGAGTAACGTTTCCCGTTCATGAAGAACATAGGTGCGCCGTTTATATTGTAATATTTGCCGCGCCCCGCTATATAGTTGGTTTCATCCGTCACCATAGGGTCGCCGGCATTGGGAATATCCACTTGGTATTTGGCCATGACAAAATTTCCGGAATTGTCGGGAACGTTGGCCTTGAGTTTCACATAAACGGGATGAAGCACTCTGTTCCACGGTGCGCAGTTCGGGCACATACCGCTCGAAAAGGATTCCCACATCATACATTGCCGGGGCAGGGCGGTGTGCAGGGCCACATACGAAGGAACCTGCGTGGCGGGAGCGTTTTCCATCGAAAGGTTCACCGTGTGGTAGCCGTGTTCGTCCACGGGAATTTCAAACGAAACTTCGTGGGAGGCACCGGGGGCGATGTTGGTGGACGCGGTGATGTCTTTCTTCTCCCCTCCGTTGAGGTTGTAGGAAAGCGTGCAGGAAGAAACGTTCTTGCTGCCTGCATTATATACAGTCGTTTTTACGGAAAGCGTATAGGGGAAAGATTTGGCGATGACGGCCACGGGAGCGGCGGCACTCATAAACATTTGGTTGTCGCTCTTTTCATATACAGCCACATCATCGAGGCCCACCACGTAACAATTATCCGAATTCTGCACGAAAGCCAGAAAAACTTTCTGTCCCTTGTATTCGTTCAAATCCACGGTATAATACGTCCATCCGGTTTGCGCCCGGTTCACGGTCTGCAAGGTCTTCGAAAACGACGCTTTTGCACTGTCGGTAGTCGAAACCTGCACTGCAAGGTTGTCGCGCATCTTGTTATCCAAAGACTTGACACGGAACGTCAGCACAGGATTCTTTGCATCGGTCAGCGTAATGGCGGGAGTCACCATCCAACGGTCGGCCTTTCCCGAACTCTTGAAATAGGAGGGCGAAACGGCAAAGCGGTCGCCGTCGGCATCGCCGTAAATCTTCCAGGCTTCGTTCAGATAGGCCAAGTCGTCCACAGGCGTATTGTTGTCGTTGTAGAGCGTCCACGTGCTGTCCAAACCGGCCGAGGCATGATTGTCGAGCACGGCGTTTTGGAAATCCGCATAAAAGTAAATCTGGCCGAAACTTGTCGGAGCCAAGAAAAAGGCAGCGAGAAAAGCCAGGAGAAAAATTGTTTTCTTCATTGAGGTATGTTTTTTTTCAAAAATTATCGTAATACTTTAAAAATCATTGCTGCACCGTCAACGGGTTTCACCGATACGATATAGACACCCGAGGGTTGGTCGGCCAAGTTGAAGCTTTTTTGGCGCGTGGAAAGCACGCGGCGCCCCGAGGAAGCATACACCTCCACATAGTCGATGGCGCGGTCGGTCTTCACCTCGAAACCGTTTCCGTTCTTCACAATCTGTATGGAGTTATCCGTAAAGGCCTCGTTGTCGGCATGGGAGGAAATTACCACAGCACCCACCGCCGAGGTATCGTGCGTATACGTGATGCCCGAAATAGGGCTTTTGTAGTAGGTTCTGAGGTTTATATTGAAAGAACCTTCGCGGGGATAGGTGGTTTCCACAACCTTTTCCGAGCTCATGATGGTGGAACCGCCCAACATGAGCCATTCGCAACTGTCGGCCAACGAAAGCACCTCTATCCTCACCTTTTGATTGGGTCGGGCGGGATTGGGCGTGATGCCGATGCGCGGCTTGGTGTCGAGCACCCGCACGAATTCTCCGCGCGTGAAGCTGCGCGATGTGCCTTCCGACACCGTGGTGAGGCTCACTTCGTAATTTCCCGGTTCGGCATAGTAAACCACAGGATTAGACACGGAAGACGTATCGGGAGAGCCTCCCTCGAAATCCCATTTCCACGAGGAGGTTTGTCCGAAAGTATTGTCGTAGAAGCGCACGGTGCCGCTTCCGTCCAATTCAATGGGGGTGGCCCAAAAATCGGGGGTCTTGATGTCCGCCGTGTCGAACGTCAGCTCGCCTGTGCTGAAATCGGCGCGGGCGGCTTGCAGAATCGAACGGTCTTTATCTTGCAGGAACGCCACCAAATGCCCGGTTTTCGCCGGCCACTTGGTCACTCTGC
>CAMWQD010000156.1 GCA_947176325.1 uncultured Bacteroidales bacterium
GAGCAAAACCGCGGGATGGCTAAAGCCACTTTTCAGCACGGAGAACGACCGTTTGGCTGTTTTCTGTGCGGTGGGTAAGCCAAAGTGCCGTCCTCACCGTGGGGGTGTCGGGGTGGGGTTTTTACAAAAGTACGTTAAATTATGTTAACTTTGTGCGAAACAAAAAAACGCTTCGTAGATGCAGTGGCTATGCCTGTTGACCGATTGGGGGCTGAACGACCCTTACGTGGCCGAACTCAAGGCCCGCCTTTGGGAAGAACTGCCCGACGCCCGCATCCTCGACATCACCCACACCGCCCCCCGTCACGACCTCTACGCAGCCGCCTACATCCTCGCCGACTTCTTCCCCTACAGCCCCCCCGAGAGCATCCACATCGTAGGCATCAACGACATATCCCCCAACCTTGAGGAAAACTCCCACGTGGTGGTGCGCGTAGACGACCGCTACATCATCGGCGCCGACAACAACCTCTTTCCGCTGCTCTTCTTCCTGTTGGGCAAGAAACCGCAATTCATCATCAAGATAGCCACCTACCAACACTACGAAGACATATCCGTGCTCACCTCCCCCGCCCGCGACCTGTTCGCGAAAGTGGCCGGCCTGCTGGCCAAAGGCGAACTCGGAGAAATAGGCACCCCCATGGATCACCTCCAATCCATGCAGATGAGCGGCGCATTCCTGCGCCTTTTGGCCGAGCGCGGCCCCGACGGCAGTCAAATCGGCCTCCGTCTGGTGGGCAAGATTCTCTTTGTGGACGGCTTCGGCAACGTGGTGTCGGACATCACACGGCAGAAATACAACGAATGCGTGCGCCAATATCCCGATATCACGCTCTCTCTCAAGAAACAACGCGTGCCGCAGGCCGCCGTGGTAGACTTCTACCCCGCCGTGGAGGAAGGCGACGTGGCGATGATTTTTCTCAAGAACGACCTTTTGGAAATCTCGGTCAATCAAGGCTCGTGCGCCAAACTCTACGGCCTCAGGCGCGGCGACGAAGTGCAGCTGGTGTTTAAGGACGCCCCTGCGAAACCCCTCAAAATGTAAGTTGTGAAAGCCCTTCTGCAAAAGGAAATCCGACAGTTCTTCTCCGGCCCCGCGGCCTATTTGGTGTTGACGGTGTTCTATGTGAGCAACGCCCTCATGCTCTTTGTGCTGCCCACAGGCTTCAACATCTTCGACGCCGGCTACGCCACCCTCGAACCCTATTTCTCGTGGGCCCCGTGGGTGTTCCTCTTCCTCATTCCCGCCCTCTGCATGCGCAGTTTCTCGGAAGAGAAGAAAACCGGCACGATGGAAGTGCTGCTCACACGCCCGCTCTCGAGCGGACGCATCGTGTTTGCCAAATATATTTCTTGTATTATTATATTGGCGATATGTCTGCTGCCCACTTTCATCTACCTCTACACCGTGTCGTCGCTGGCGCGTCCGGTGGGCAACATAGACTTGGGCGCCTTCTGGGGCGCGTCTCTCGGCCTGCTGCTCCTCGGAGCGGCCTTTGCGGCGGTGAGCCTTTTCATGTCGTCGCTCACCGACAACCAAGTGGTGGCCTTTGTGTTGGGAGCGGGAGCATGCGCGGTGCTGTATGTAGGTTTCGACCTGTTCGGCGCCGCCACCGCGCAAGGAGGACGTGCGCTGGCCGTGGGCGGTTTGGGAATCCGCGCACACTATCTCTCGTTGAGCCGGGGCGTGATAGATTTGCGCGACCTGTTCTATTATGCGGGCGTGGTGACGCTCTTCCTCGCCCTATGCGTGTGGAGAGTGGGCATACGCCGCTTCGCCCCCTGCCTCACCGCCATCATCGTGGCCGTAATCGCCAATGTCGCAGTGTCTTTCCTGCCCCTGCGCATCGACCTCACCGCCGACCGCCGTTATACGCTGCTTCCCCTCACCAAGCAAATCCTCAAGAGCAACCGCGAACCCGTATTGGTGAACGTCTACCTCACGGGCAACCTTCCCGCAGGCTTCAAGCGGCTCGAAAAGGCCGTGCGCGAAACGCTCGACGAATTCCGCGTGTATCACCCTTCGCTTCGCTATACCTTTATAGACCTGTATGATATGGAGGATGAAGGGCGGCGGCAGGCACGTATGCAGGCGCTTGCCGAAGCAGGCGTGCAGCCCACGCAGTTGGAGGTGAAGACCAAGGAGGGAATGACGCGGCGGCTTGTCTTTCCTGCGGCGGAGATACGCTATGGCGGTGCACAAGCCGCCGTGGGGCTCTTGGCCGAGCAATGGGGACGGGGCGCGGAGGAAACGCTCAATATGTCGGTGGAAAACCTTGAAATCCAACTGATAGGCGCTCTGCGAGCCCTGTTCGCCCCCCCTACGCAAAGCGTGGCCTTCCTGGAGGGACAGGGCGAGTTCGATGCGCTTCAAACCTACTCTTTCCAACGCGAATTGGGCAAATACTATCAAACCGCCCGTGTGCCGCTCACCGACAGCCTCGGCTGCCTGCTGCGGCGCGACAGTGCGGGGGCTTGGCTGCCGCGCTACACGGCGCTTGTGGTGGCGCACCCCACCTTGCCTTTCGGCGAGGCGCAGAAATATGTGATTGACCAATATGTGATGCACGGGGGCAGGGTGATGTGGTTGGTCGACGCGGGCAACGGCTCGCTCGATTCGTTGCGGGGGGAGCGGCTTTTCAACGCCATGCCCTACGATTTGCGCTTGGAGGATATGTTTTTCCGCTACGGCTTCCGTCTGCGCGCCGACATGATCTTGGACAAGAACGCCGCGCCCTCGCCTATGGTGACGGCCTATCAGGGTTCGCGGCCCGTTATCGAGTATATCCCCAACTACTATTGCCCCGTGGTGGAAGCGGAGGGAGTGGGGGCGGTGCGCCTGCAAGTGGTTTCGGGGCTCGACACGCTCGAAAATGCGGTGCGCAAGACGCCTTTGTTAGTCACTTCCGATTATAGCTACAAAATCCGTCTGCCGCATGCAATGTCGGCCGACCTTATGCGCAACGATGTGGATGTGAGGCGGTTTCGCGACAGGCAACAGATGGTGGCCCTGCTCTTGGAGGGCGTGTTTCCGTCGGCCTATCCGTTGGTGAAGCCGGCGGTGCGGGGGGCGGAAGGGTTCGTGCCCCGGCGGGAGAGCGTGGAGGGGGCGATGATGATTGCGGGCGACGGGGATTTGGCGCGCAACGACATCATTCCGCAGACTTTCACGCCCATGCCTTTGGGCTTGGATCGCTATACCTTGCAGCAATACGGCAATGGGGATTTTCTGATGAACGGGATGCATTATCTGTGCGGGAATATGGAATACGGGCAGTTGAAGGCGCGCGCGGTGAAGTTGCGGCTGCTCGACAAGACGGCGTTGAACCGCGCGCGCCGTTCCTACACCTTGCTCAATTTCCTGCTGCCCTTGGCTTGTCTGGCGCTTTTCGGGGGGCTTTTCCTCTATCTGCGCCGTAAACGTTATTCGCGTTGTTCATGAAAAAGGTTGGGTATGGGATTTTTGCCGCGCTCGTGGGCGTGGGCCTGCTGGCGGGCGTGTTCTTTCAGCGGCGGGGTTCGGTGGCTTCGGTGCGGCTGCCCGACAA
>CAMWQD010000157.1 GCA_947176325.1 uncultured Bacteroidales bacterium
CCATTGCAGGAACTCTTCCACCGGCACGCCGCCGGAGCCTACCACAAAGGAACTTTGGGGATTGAAGCGTTTATTGAACTCCTGCAAGCCCTTATTGGTGGTACGGCGCCCGCTTTTCACCTCAATCGCCACACATCGGCGGCTGTTTTCAATGATGAAATCAACCTCTGCGTTCCTGTCCCGCCAATAATACACCTTATAGTCGGCTTCTTCCGCACCGTTTAGGATATGCGCGCCCACCGCGCTTTCCACCCAACGCCCCCATTCCTTGGGGTTGGTATAAACCTTTTCGAAGGTCATTCCCGACAGAGCACTGAGCAGTGCGGTATTATATGCGAACATTTTAGGCACGGAATTGTATTGCCGTGCACGGTCGCGGGCATATTTCTGCAAACCGCACAACAACTGCGATTCGTTGAGGGTGGTAAGATAGTTCGCCAAGGTGGTTACATTGCCGATGTCCTGCAACTGCCCGAGCAACTTGGTCAAAGAGATTTCCGCCCCCGAATAGGTGCATCCGAGTTCAAACAGCCGCTTCATCAATTCCGGCTTGTAAACGGTTTTGGTCATCAGAATATCCCGTTCTATGGCCGGCGCCACAATACTATCCCTTATATAACGCCTCCACCGCGTCTCGTTGTCCATAACATTCGCCCCACCGGGATAGCCGCCGAAGAATATGTAATGCTCCACGTCCATACCGAAGGCATCGTGCATTTCCCGATAGCTCCAATGCGGCATGCGGATCAACTCGTAACGTCCGGCCAGCGACTCTGTGAGCCCGTCTTTCAACAGCAGGCGGGAGGAACCGAGAAGAATCACCTTAACATTGACATCATTAAGAGTATCGGCATCCCATTGTTTCTTAACCTCTTCGCTCCAATTATCCAACTTATGCACCTCGTCGATGGCAAGCAGAAATTCGGGAAGTTGCTCCACATTCATCCTTGCCCGTGCAGAATTCCAGACCTCGCCTATCCAAGCGGTATTGGCCTTATCCACACCATCCGCCGACACCAACAGATGAGGAATGGAAGTTTCCTCCAGCACCTGTTTCACCAAGGTGGATTTTCCAACCTGCCGCGGGCCGGAAAGAACTTGAATGAATCGGCGAGGTTCCGCTATACGCTTTTCCAATTCGCCAAACAGCAGCCTTTTATACATAATCAACTGATATTACAGCTGCAAATATATACAAAATGTTCAAATCTCCGTTACAAAATGTTCAAATCTCTCCTACAAAATGTTCAAAAGTCCGTTACAAAATGTTCAAATCTCTCCCACAAAATGTTCAAAAGTCCGTTACAAAATGTTCAAATCTCACCTACAAGAACGCCCAATCTTTTTTGCGCCCAAAAATTCGTAACTTCGCGCATATTCAAACGGGAGGAGCCGCAGAGGGCTCACACCATAGAACGCGAACAGATGAAAAACAACAGGAAAAAGGCCCTGATTACGGGCGTGACGGGGCAGGACGGCGCTTATCTGAGTGAATTTCTGCTGAAGAAAGGCTATGAGGTGCATGGCATCAAACGCCGTTCTTCGCTTTTCAATACCGACCGTATCGACCACCTCTACCAAGACCCGCAAACGAAAGACCGCACTTTCGTGTTGCACTACGGCGATATGACCGACAGCCTGAATCTTACCCGCATCATACAGGAAACGCAACCCGACGAAATCTATAACCTTGCGGCGATGAGCCACGTGCAGGTGAGTTTCGACACGCCCGAATACACGGCCAACGCCGATGGCATCGGCACACTGCGTCTGCTGGAAGCCATCCGTCTGTTGGGCATGACGCAAAAGACGCGCATCTATCAGGCTTCCACATCCGAACTTTTCGGCAAGGTGCAGGAAACGCCCCAAACCGAAAAGACGCCTTTCTATCCGCGCAGCCCCTACGCCGCCGCCAAACTCTATGCCTATTGGATTACGGTGAACTACCGCGAAGCCTACGGAATTCACGCCAGCAACGGCATCCTGTTCAACCATGAATCTCCGGTGCGGGGCGAGACTTTCGTTACCCGCAAGATAACCCGTGCGGTCTGCAAAATGGCTTTGGGTCTGCAAGACCGGCTCTATCTCGGCAATATGGATTCCAAGCGCGACTGGGGGCATGCCAAAGACTACGTGCGCGCCATGTGGATGATTCTGCAACAGGAAAAGCCCGACGACTACGTTATCGCCACCGGCACCACCACTTCAATCCGGGAGTTTGTGGACATGGCTTTCCGTCAGATAGGCTGCACTTTGTCTTATAAAGGCAAGGGCATGGACGAAACCGGCGTTCTGGAAACCATCGACAAAGATATATTCATACAAAAAGTCGGCGAGAATTACTACAAGGCTTTCAGCCAACGCATCGGCGACGTTTTGGTGGCGGTGGACGCCAAGTATTTCCGCCCCACCGAGGTGGATTTCCTCTTGGGGGATGCCCGCAAAGCACAGGAAAAATTAGGATGGAAGCCCGAATACGATTTGGCGGCCTTGGTAAACGAGATGATGGAAAGCGATATGCAGCTGATGAAGAAAGACGGCTTCCTCAAAGAAAACGGATATACGATTTTGAACTACTTTGAGTAGAAATCGAATGGAAAAGAACAGCAAAATCTACGTAGCCGGCCACAGGGGATTGGTGGGCAGTGCCATTTGGCGCAACTTGCAGGGCAAGGGCTATACCAATTTGGTGGGGCGTTCCCATGCCGAGCTGGATTTGATGGATACCGCCGCCACCCAGGCCTTTTTCGACCAAGAGAAACCCGATTACGTGATCGTGGCCTCCGCCAAGGTGGGCGGCATTCAGGCCAACAGCGTGTATCGGGGGCAGTTCATCTACGAAAACCTGATGATTGCCTGCAACACGATACACCAATCCTATACCCACGGGGTGAAAAAACTGCTGTTCTTGGGCAGTTCGTGCATCTATCCGCGCCTGGCTCCCCAGCCCATGCCCGAAGACTGCCTGCTCACCTCCCCTCTCGAATACACCAACGAGCCCTACGCGCTCTCCAAGATTGCCGGGCTGAAGATGTGCGAAAGCTACAACCTCCAGTACGGAACCGACTTTATTTCGGTGATGCCGACCAACCTTTACGGCCCCTTCGACAACTTCAACCTCGAGACCTCCCACGTTCTGCCCGCTATCCTGCGCAAGATGTTCTTGGGCAGATGCCTCGAAACGGGCAATTGGACATCGCTCCGCGCGGATTTGGACGTGCGTCCGGTGGAAGGCGTGAACGGTACGGCATCCGCAGAGAAGATTCTCGGCATTTTGGCCAAATACGGCATCCAAGCCACGGGGGCGCAAGAGAACAAGCCTTGCGGCGTGAAAGTGGAAATATGGGGAAGCGGCAAGCCGCTGCGGGAATTTCTTTGGAGCGAAGATATGGCAGATGCCTGCGTGTATCTGCTCGAAAACGTTTCTTTTGCCGACCTGAGCAAAGGCATGGGCAAGGAAATCCGCAACACCCACATCAATATCGGCACGGGCAAGGAAGTGACTATCGCGCAGACGGCGCAACTGATAAAACAGGAGGTAGGT
>CAMWQD010000158.1 GCA_947176325.1 uncultured Bacteroidales bacterium
GTTGTCTTTGCGCTCGGCTTTTAGTACCTTCGCGACTTATGGAATGGGTTTTGCCGACGGCGGTAACGCGAATCATACGCATTTTGCACGAGGAAGGCTATCCCGCATACGTGGTGGGAGGTTCGGTGCGCGACTATCTGCGCGGCCTGCAACCCCACGATTGGGATATCTGCACGGCGGCCCCCGTGGAGCGTATCGCCGAAATCTTCAAGGCGAAAGGCTACGGCATCGCCCCCACCGGCATGAATTTCGGCACGGTGACGGTGCTCGACAAACACACTCCCTACGAAATCACCGTTTTCCGAAAAAAATCCGATTTCCTCAACCCTCGCCCCAAGGAACGCCGCAGCGAACCCTACGAAGTGCTGCTTTCCGAACACCCCCTGTTCAACGGCCTTTCGCCCGACCGCATCTCCCTCGAGAATGCCGTCAACCCTCTTGCCGACTTTTCGGACTTGCGCGCGGAAAGCCTCGCTTCCTTGGCGCAGATTTCCAACCCCCGCGGACGCTTCCGCCCCATGCCGCACATTCCCTACGACGACCCCCGCGCCGACAGCCCCCTCTACGAAGACCTCGGCCTGCGCGACTTCACCATCAACGCCATAGCCTACAGCCCGCAGGAAGGTTTCATCGACCCCTACGGCGGCAGGCAGGACATCGAGGACGGCATCTTGCGCTGTCCCGGTTTGGCCGAAGACCGCCTTCGCGAAGACCCCTTGCGTATTCTGCGCGCCCTGCGCTTCGCCGCCGACTTCGGCTTCGCCATTCACTACGACTTGGGCGAGACCATACACCGTATGTATGCCTCGGTGGGAAAGGTGGCCGTGGAGCGTATCACGGGCGAAATTCTGCGCTTCATGGATGCCTCGGGCGTGCGCATCGCCACGCTTTTGCGCGAGTATGTGGACGTGTTCTGCTACATCATGCCCGAACTGCGCCCCATGGTGGGCTTCGACCAACGCAATCACAACCACGTCTACGACGTGTGGGAGCATACCCTCAAGGTTATGGAAGCCTGCAAGGTAAAAGACCGCGTGCTCAAATTCGCCATACTTTTCCACGATACAGGCAAACCCCACGTATTCAATGTAGACGACCGCGGGGTGGGGCATTTCTACGGCCATGCCATTGTGAGCTGTCAAATTGCCCGCCAAGTGGCCGACCGTCTGCGTTTGGAGAAGAATATGACCCATGAAATCAGTGCCTTGGTGGAGGTGCACGATGCCCGCGTGGAAGGCAACACCCGCAGTCTGCGCAATTGGATCAACCGCATCGGATTGGAGCAATTCAAACGCTTGCTTATTATAAAACGTTGTGATTCAGCAGGACAAAACCCCTACTATTGGCCGAGCCGCGAAGAATACATCCATTCCCTCGAATTGGCTTTCGAGGAGGTGATGACGCAGGAGAACACCTGCTATTCGTTGCAGACGTTGGCGGTGAACGGGCGCGATGTGATGAAGCTCGGCTATCGCGAGGCAGGTATCGGACGCTGTCTCAAACGCTTGCTCAACGAAGTGTTGAACGAGCGCTTGCCCAACGACAAAAAGATTTTGTTGCGGCAGGCGAAAATTTGGAAAAAAGAAGAGGAGGAGTGATATGAAAATAGTATGGATTACAGGCGCGTCCTCGGGCATAGGGGAGGCTTTGGCGAAGGCCTATTCGAAGGAGGGAGCCACGGTGATTCTTTCCTCGCGCAAACGCGAAGCCTTGGAAAAGGTGCGCGAACAATGCGCGTATCCCGAAAACTGTCACATCGTTACCTTAGACCTGAACGACCCGGCCTCCTTGCAACAGGCTGCTGAAACGGTGCTCGGCCAATTCGGCTACGTAGACGTGTTGGTGAACAACGGCGGCATCAGCCAACGGTCTTTGGTGGCCGAAACGCCCCTCGACATAGACCGCAAGATTATGCAGGTGGACTATTTCAGCGGTGTGCAGCTCGCCAAGGCCGTGTTGCCCTCCATGCTGGCGCGTAAGAAAGGGCAGTTTGTGGTGATAAGCAGCATCGTGGGCGTGTTCGGATTTCCGCAACGCTCGGCCTATTCGGCGGCCAAACATGCCATTCACGGTTTCTACGAAACCTTGCGCGCCGAAAACAAAGCCTCGAACATCCGTGTTACGGTGGTGTGCCCGGGGCGCATTCTCACGCAGGTTTCCCTACACGCGCTCAAGGCCGACGGAAAGGAATACGGCGTTATGGATCACGCGCAGGCCAACGGCATCACGGCCGAAGAATGTGCGCGACGTATTATGAAAGGTGTGAAACGTGGCAAAAAAGAAATGTATGTGTGCCGCAAGGATGTGTTGATGGTCTATTTCCGTCGCTATATCCCCTCCTTATATTATGCCTTGGTGAGCAAGGTGAAGCCTAATTGAAAAATTAATTTATTATGAAAGATACATTTAGTCTATCGGGTATTCAGCAAGTAGGAATCGGAGTGCGTGACGTGACCGCGGCCTGGCGCTGGTACAATGAATTTTTCGGTGTCGACGCCATTATCTTCGACGAGAAAGCCCCCGCCGAATATATGCTTCCCTACACGGGAGGCAAACCCCGCAACCGTCGGGCGGTTCTGGCGCTCAACCTGCAAGGGGGAGGCGGTTTTGAAATTTGGCAACACCGTGATTTCGAACCCCGTGCCGCCGAATTCAAGGTGCTTCCCGGCGACTACGGCGTCTACGCCTGCAAGATTAAGTGCCGCGATGCGGTCAAGACCCGTAATCTCTATATAGAAAAAGGTGCGCAGGTGTCACCTATATATAAAGACTTCCTCAACCGCAACTATTTCTATGTTTCCGACCCCGACGGCAATCTCTTTCAAATGGTGCAGGTAGAAGACCCCGCCGCCTGGTTTGCCAACGACGGCCGTCCCACGGGCGGCGTATACGGTGCGGTAGTGGGAGTGGCAGACCTCGATGCCGCCCACACCTTTTATAATAAGATGTTGGGCTACGACGTAATTCACGGCGAGAAGACCGAGGTGTTCGAAGACCTCGAGCGGCAAGGTGTGGCCGGATGCCGCTTCCGCCGCATGCTTTTGGGACAGAGCGTTCCCCCCAAAGCCGGTTTCGCCCCGCTTCTGGGCCCCTCCGAAATCGAACTCATCCAGGCCCTCGACCGTCCCGAACCCACCCGCAAGATTTTCGAAAACCGCTATTGGGGAGAACTCGGCTTCATTCAGATTTGCTACGACATCCACAATATGAACGCTTTGCGCGATTCCGCAGAGGCCCTCGGCTATCCCTTCACCGTAGACAGCATGCGGCAGAACCCGCATTTCGGTATGGGAGACGCGGCGGGGCATTTCGCCTACAACGAAGACCCGTCGGGCACGCTTATAGAATATGTAGAGACCCTGCGCGTGCCCGTGGCCAAGAAATTCGGTCTATTCCTTAATCTGCAACGCTTTAACCCCGAAAAGCCCCTGCCGCGTCTGCTTCTCAAAGCCCTCCGCTTCACCCGCAAGAAGGATTTGGGGGATTAGGTTGAAAATTTTTCACATTGGTACACAGCGAATTAAAATTTTTTCAACAAAAAAG
>CAMWQD010000159.1 GCA_947176325.1 uncultured Bacteroidales bacterium
GCCCAGAGGGGTATTTCGTTTTTGTAGCCGTGTTCTATATCGTCTTTTACGATATAGGCATTTTTGAGGCCTTGTATCTGCTTGTGTTTTTTGTTCTTTCCACCTACTTCAAAGGTATATTTGCCTACTTTGAAATCGGATGCGGAGGAGGATGTAATGGTGTGCGTTACCTTTAACAACGTCAGGAAAATGGTTTCACGGATATTGCCGATTTCGGGCTCCGAGTCACTAATGGCATACGCGATATTCGGATTGGCAAGGTATACCTTGTCCACTTTGCCGAGAGCACTTATGCCATGCGTATCATCCCGCAGAATATTTATCAATCCGGCCTTGTCGAGCCATATCATCAGGTCGCTCACGGCGTTTCGGTTTATGTCAAGGTCTCGGCCTATTTTCGAGAAATTAGGCTTGAAAGGAACGCTTTGAGCAATGATATAGAGTAGTTTCTTGAGTTTCGCCGCCGTTGTCGCCGAGATTTCCGCATAATTCGGAATGTCGTTTTCAACCACACGGTTGATTACTTTTGACAGTCGCAGATAATAGTTTTGCTCATTGAAATAGGGATAATACCCCTTTTTCAGATATTCCTTGAAAAGGGCTATGGGGCGGTGTTCCTTGAATGGAAACTCAATATCGTTGGAAATCACTTGCTTCAAGGTATGGACGGGAATTTCCAAGCCCTTGCTTATGGCAAGATATTCCCGGAAGGAAAGTCCGTGCATGGAATATTCCAACAGCCTGCGGCTGAGATCTGCCCCTCCCCGCTGCAAATCGAGAATGGAAGAACCTGTATAGACTACCCGCAGACGGGAATATGTATCGTAGATATTCTTGATTTCCTGCGCCCAATTTTTGTATTTATGTATCTCGTCGATATAGAGGGCCTTGCCGCCGTTCTTAAAAAACATTTCCGCCAATTCCACCAACGAATGTTGCGAAAACCATAAATCGTCGGCGGAAACATACAATGAGGTATTTATATCCTCATGCAGTTTGATATGCTGCAATACCACCGTGGATTTTCCAACTCCCCGTGCCCCGACAATGGAAACCAGCCTGTCGTTCCATGCAATCTCATCATGAATTCGACGCACATAGTTGGTGGCGGTTTCATCCAGTTTCATCTGAAACTTGTCTATCAATGTATTCATGGCGGTTTCTTTATGGTTTGGGATGCAAAGATAGCAAAACTGCACGATAAAAATGGCAGTTTTGTATGAAAAGTGCTATTTTGAGATTGCAGTTTTTGTGTAAAACTGCATAATGAAAATTGCAGTTTTTATGTTGCGAGATATAAAATTGCTGATTTTGAGTGTGTAAGATATGCGCTATCTCGCTATTGCTAAAACTCCCGGCCGAGGAGGTTGGCGGTGAAGGATTGCAGTTCCTGCAGGGCGGGGGCATCGACGTGGGAGGCCAGGGATTTCAAGTCGGTTTCGGCTTGGGCGAAGAGTTGGTTTACGGCTTCCTGACAGGCGTTGTGGGCGTTGGCCTTTTCGAAGAGGGCCTTTACCGCCGCTATCTTTTCGGTTTCGTTCTCTTTCGTGGTGGCGGTCGAAAACCATTGTTCCAGTTTCCGGCGGTCTTCCGCGTCTAAGTTTTCTATCGCACGGATATAGAGATAGGTCTTTTTGTTCTCGCGTATGTCGCCGCCTATGCGCTTGCCGAATTTGGCTTCATCGGCATACAGATCCAACCAATCGTCCTGCAATTGGAAGGCCAGGCCTATTTGATTGCCGTAGTTGTACAGACATTTTACATCCGATGCCGAAGCCCCGGCGCACAAAGCCCCGATTTCCAAAGAACCGGCAATCAGCACGGCGGTTTTGAGGCGAATCATTTCCATATACTCCGCCATGCTCACCGTGGTCTGCGTTTCAAAATTCATATCGTACTGCTGCCCCTCGCAGACGCCCAACGCCAAACGGTGAAAGGCGTCCAAGACGGCAGACAGGCATTCCTGCGGTGCCTTGGCCACCAAGGAGGAAGCGGCGGCAAACATCGCATCGCCCGAAAGGATAGCGGTGTTGGCGTTCCATTTTACATGAACGGTGGGCAGGCCGTGCCGCACGGCGGCTTTATCCATCACATCGTCGTGCAGCAAAGTGAAGTTATGAAAGACCTCCAGCCCCACGGCGGGCATCAAGGCCTGGGAGCATTCTTTGCCGAACAGCTGACAGGCCATCAGCGCCAAAACGGGGCGTATGCGCTTGCCTCCTTGCCCCAAGGCATAGACGGCAGGCAGATAAAGGGCTTGCGGTTCGCCTTTCCAAAGAGACAGTTCCTGCAAGGTCTTTTCTACTTCCTGCCTGATTTGCGCGTAGTCTTTCATGATAACTTTCCTCCGCCGGTTTTATTAGGCCAATTCTTCGGCCAAGGTTTCCAGGCAGGCGCGGCTGTCGGCCTTCAACGACGACTTAATCGTCACCACCGTTTCGCAGAAGGTAATATCCTTCATCTCTTCCAGTTTGGCGCGCATCAATTTGGCCGCGATGGGGCCCCATGAGCCGTTTTCCACCAAACCCACCTTGCGGTTGCGGAATCCTTTTATCTTCAATTTGTTCAAGAAATCTTCCATAAGCGGCATCATGCCTCCGTCGTAGGTAGGTGCGCAAAGCACCATGCGGTCGTAGCGGAAAGCACCTTCCACGGCTTCCGACTGAATATCCCGGCAGAGATTGTTCATCTCTACCTCCACGCCTTTTTCCTCCAGCGCTTTCGCCAAGAGCAAGGCCGCCTTTTCGGTATTGCCGTGCAGGGTGCAATAGGCGATGAACACGCCTTCGGTTTCGGGACGGTAGGCGCTCCACGTGTCGTACAGTTCCAGATAGGGTTTCAAATCGCCCTTCAGAACGGGCCCGTGCAGAGGACAGATATAGGCGATGTCCAAGGCCGCGGCCTTTTTCAACACCGTCTGCACCTGCGTGCCGTATTTTCCGCAGATATTGAAATAGTAGCGTCTGGCCTCGCAAGCCCAGTCGTCGGTTTCCTTGCTCAAGGCACCGAATTTGCCGAAGCCGTCGGCCGAGAACAGAATCTTGTCGGTGGCATCGTAGCTCATCAGCACTTCCGGCCAATGCACCATCGAAGCGGCTATGAACTGGAGGGTATGACGCCCTAAGTTCAAGATGTCGCCCTCTTTCACCACCTGCACACGCCCGCTGAAATCAAAATCGTTGAATTGCGTGAGGTAGGTTTCCGCCATTTTGGAGCAAACCACCTTGCAGGAGGGGTATTTCTGCAACATCGCCGTTGCGAGCGAGGCATGGTCGGGTTCGCAGTGGTGCACCACCAGATAGTCGGGGGTGCGGCCGCCCAATGCATTCTCCAAGTTGCGCATCCACATTTCGCCCGTGCGGGGGTCGGAAGTGTCGGTCACGCATACTTTCTCATCCAAAATCACATAGGAATTATATGCCATTCCGTCGGGTACGGCATATTGGTTCTCAAACAAATCCAAATCCAAATCATCGCAGCCGATATACTTTACATCGGGCGTTATTTCCGTGTATTTGCTCATGACAATGGTTTT
>CAMWQD010000160.1 GCA_947176325.1 uncultured Bacteroidales bacterium
CCGTTATCTTCTCTATCATGCGGTCGCGCTGTTCTTCGGTAAAGTCCTTGATGCGGAGCGCATAGATATGATAGGAACTTTCCCGGCCTTCCTGCACCGAAGGCGGGCATATCGCCCAGTCACAGGCCGAAAAAGCCTTGTTGTAGGAGGCAAAGACCCTCTTTCTTTCCTTGAGCAGACAGTCGTATTGCCGAATCTGCGCCAATCCGACAGCGGCATTCACATCGGCCATATTCACCTTCATGCCCATGCCCACGATATCGTAACGCCAGCCGCCCGCCTTGGTTTTGGTAAAGGCATCCTTGGTCTGGCAGTTGAGCGACATCATGCGCAACTCTTTATATAGTTGTTCGTTGTCGAAAGGTGCGGGCAGATTGAGGCAGATAGCGCCTCCCTCGGCGGTAGTGACGTTCTTTACCGCATGGAGCGAAAACACCGCCACATCGGTTTCGCAGCCCGTGCGTTTGTCTTTCTGATAATACGCCCCCAGCGAATGGGCGGCATCGTTGAGCACCAAGATACGCCCCAACTTTTCCTGCACCGGCGAAGAAGGCTCGAAAAGAGCCTTTATTTCGGGCGACGATACGATTTGGTTGATGACTTCGTAGCGGCAGGGAAAGCCCGCTATATCCACCGGAATAACGGCTTTGGTGCGCGGAGTGATAGCCTTGCGTATCGCTTCGGGAGAAATATTGAAGTCTTCGCCCGAATCCACCATGACGGGCGTGGCGCCGGCATGGAGCACCGCCAAGGCCGTGGCGCTGTAGGTATAGGCGGGCACAATCACTTCGTCGCCGGGCTTTACGCCCAGCCAACGCAACATCAGTATCGCGCCCGAAGTCCACGAATTGACGCACAACACTTCGCCCGCGCCGCACAGATGGCGGATTTCTTCTTCCAAAGCCCTTGTCTTGGGGCCGGTGGTAATCCAGCCTGAACGCAGGGTATCCGTTACTTCGTCTATTACAGCCTGATCTATATAGGGGGGAGAAAAGGGTATTTTCATGGTTCCGTTCTATTGTAATTTTGCTATATTTGCGAGCCTTGAAGAGGGGTGAACCCTCTTTAACAACTATTATTAACCTTTTAAATTTTGCTTGACATGAACAAATTGATGAGCCAAATCAACGAGCAACTCGAAGCTTTCAAGACCAATGCCGACGCTTTCGCCGAAAAGGGTAACAAAGCTGCCGGTGCCCGCGCCCGCAAGGCTTCCTTGGAACTGACCAAACTGTTCAAGGAATTCCGCAAGGCTTCTATCGAAGAAAGCAAGTAATGCTTGCGAAAGACTCAAAAAAGGCGGGTATTTACCCGCCTTTTTTTATACCGTCATGATATCTTTCTCTTTCTCGGCCAAAATCTTGTCTACCTGCGCCACAAATTTGTCGGTCTGATCCTGAATGTCCTTTTCCGCCTGCTTGGCCATATCTTCGGGCAGGGTCTTGTCTTTGGACATCTTCTTGATTTCCTCGTTGGCGTCGCGACGCGTGTTGCGGATAACCACCTTGGCGTTCTCACCCTCGGCACGGCATTTCTTAACCATATCCTTGCGTCTGTCCTCGCTCAACGGGGGAAGGGTGATACGGATGGTCTCGCCGTTGTTTTGGGGCGTAAAACCGAGATTTGCCGCCAAAATCGCCTTTTCGATAACGGGGAGCATCTTCTTTTCCCAAGGTTGCACCACAATCGAACGTGCGTCGGGCGTGTTCACGGCTCCAACTTGGTCGAGGGGGGTGAGGTTGCCGTAATAATCCACTTTTACGCCCTCCAGCATCTGCGCGCTGGCCTTACCCGCACGGATGCGGCCCAACTCTTTTTCCAAATGTTGAATGGCAGACTCTATCTGCGTTTTTTGCTTGGCCATGCAAGCTTTCACTTCTTCGGTCATGGTCTTATTTTTTATTTATTGATTTTTTATTAATGTACCAATGGGGTCACCGCTCACCACCTTAGCCAAGTTTCCCGGCGTGTCCATATCGAACACATAAATGTGCACATGGTTTTCCTGACAAAGCGTAAAAGCCGTGAGATCCATTATTTTAAGTTTCTTTTCGTAGGCCTCGTCGAAAGTGAGTTCGGAGTATTTCACCGCCTTGGGGTCTTTTTCGGGGTCGGCGGTATAGACACCGTCCACGCGGGTGCCCTTCAACAGCACCTCGGCACGGATTTCCACCGCCCGCAAGGCCGCGCCCGAATCGGTGGTGAAGAACGGGTTGCCCGTTCCGGCGGCCATAATCACCACTCTTCCTTCCTCCAACAACTCAATGGCACGGCGGCTGCTCATCTTCTCGCAAATCGGGTCAATCGCCAGCCCCGAAAGCAAGGAGGCCTTCACGCCCTTTTCTTCCAAAGCGGACTGCAAGGCCATGGAATTGATGACGGTGGCCATCATGCCCATATAGTCGCCCTGAATGCGATCCATTCCCTTGGCCGCTCCCTGCAAGCCGCGAAAGATATTGCCTCCGCCGATAACGATACCCACCTGGCATCCTTCCTTCACCACAGCCGCTATCTGCTCCGCATATTCGGCAAGCCGCGCAGGGTCTATGCCGTAGGCCTGCGACCCCATCAGCGATTCTCCACTGAGCTTCAGTAAAATCCGTTTGTATTTCATCTCTATCTTTGTATTATTATAACCAACGCTTATGCGGCGGCCTCCACTTCCGTTTTCTTTTTCTTGAAGTCCAACGCCATAATCCGGTTAATCATCCAGCCTTCAATCACAATCACCATAATGGAATAGAACGGCAACCGCAATTCACCGAAAGCCACCAAGGTGGAAAGGGTGATGATGGTGTCGACGATAATCACGAGCGTTCCCAACGGAATGCGGGTATATTTGTTGAGAATCATCGAAACGATGTCGCTGCCGCCGGAGGTGGCGCCCGCCCGGAAAATAATTCCGATGGCGGCCCCGTAAATCAAACCGGCCACAAGCGTATTCAAGAAATAGTCGGGCACGAAATACAGGGGCAGATGACCCTCTTGTGCGGGATAAACCAACAACCCCTTCATAGATTCGGGAACGGAAGCCAAATCAGTTTCGGTCAAAATTCCGTTGTGGATAAGGGGATTATAACCCCACAGGCTTTCAATCGCCCATACGCTTCCCAAAATCACAAACGTGGAAAGAATGGTCTTGACACCGAAGCGCGGCCCCAAAATCAGCGTGCCTATTAACAACAGGGGAATGTCCATGCATGCGGCGTAGAGGCTTATTTTCCACGGCCATACCGAGTTCAAGACATTGGAAATGCCGTAGGTGCCGCCGGGGGCCAAACGGTAAGGATTGGCGAACATCACGTCGCCCACGGCAAACAAGATGCTGCCTCCGATAACCAAAAGATAGGAAAGTATCTCCTTGCGCCACTTCTCGCCGCGGAAAGAGTCTACGAATTCGTTGCCGAACGCACGCCAATGTTCTTTGTTGAGGGCGTCGGCTATGTCGGCGAAAAAGCCTTTTTTAGGTGCCATAAAGTTTTTTTTACAGTTTTGCGGGCTAAGCCCTCTTTGCAAAGATAATATTT
>CAMWQD010000161.1 GCA_947176325.1 uncultured Bacteroidales bacterium
ATCGAGAAAATAATCTTAGGTTGTTCTTCTGCTGCCATATATCCTTATGTTTTATATCCTTGCGGTGAAGTAAAAACGCGTAAAGATACCAATTCTTCCACAAGTTGTGGAAGTTTTTTTGCCTTTAAAGAGCAGAGGTACGCTTATCCCGCCAAAAAACGCGCGTCATATCGTGCAGTCCGCCGTTTTCCACCTTATAGAGCCGTTGGTTGGTGGTGGGCGAAGCAAGACCGCCCAAGGCTTCTTGGTACGAGCCTATCTTGATATAGTCGAAACTCTCCGCATGGATGCCGGGAACCAGTTCATCCCTGCCCGAATACCAAGCCGTCTTGAGTCTTCCATCGGAAAGCCGTTTTACCAGCGCCGCGCTCCGCTCCACCGCCACCGGGTCGGCATCCCCACCCATAAAGCAGAAACAACTCACGGAGGCGCCGTATTCTTTCAACAAAGCGGCAATCGCCTCCTCATCCAGCACCTCCCCGATGTCTTCCCTCAGATGCGGACTGTGGCATCCCTTGCAGGCATTGGGGCAGTTGGAAAGGTTCACCGCCAAGGTAACCTCGCCGGGAATCTCCTGAAAAACGATGTCATAACTGGCAAACCGTAGCATAATGGCGTTTGGCGGCTTCCTTCTGCCGGGCTTGGGAGAAATTGCTCACCCGCTTCATGTAGCCGATGATACGGGTCAGATAATCGAGGTTGCGGCTCTTGCATTCCGGGCATTCCTTGAGATTGCGCTTGTCTATATGCCCGCAGTCGTTGCAGACCGTGTTGGGAATATTGAAGGTAAAATAATTGCAGCCCTCCTGCGTCGCCACCCGGAGCAGATGGCGGTACTGTTCCTTGCTCAGATGCTCGTTCAGGTTCATGTGCAAGGCAGAGCCGCCGGTAAGGTGCTCGATGTATTTGCGCCCATGCAGGCGGAATTTATCCACGATGTTGAGCTTGTCGTCTTCCACAACGTAGAAATAACTGTTGTAGCAATCCCTCGGCACAACATAGCCGTCCTGCCTGTCCCATTTGGCGTGTTTCACACCCACGTTCTCGGCCGGAATCATCTCGCAGTTAAACATCACATCCTTGGTGCGGTACCGCCGGTTGCAGTCTTCGATAAGCCCCAGCACATCCTGCACGAACTTCTCGTAACGCGGATTATCGCTGATTTCGATGCCCAGGAACTCGGCGGCCTCCACCAATCCGTTGACCCCTATCGTGAGATACTGCCTGCCCAAGTTGATGTAGCCCGCGTCGAACAAGGGCAACATACCCTTGGCGTGCATGTACTTGAGGTTCTCGTTATAGGCCAACTGCACCTTGTGGCAGAAATCCACAATGTCTTCCAAAAACATCTGGTAAGGCATATTCTGCCGCACGGCATACTGGATGCAGCGGTTCAGGTTCACCGTCAACACGCTCTTGGAACCCGTGGAAACACCGCCGGCTCCCAGCGTGTAGCTGAAACCGTTGTCCTGAATCTCGTTGCGCAGGCGGCAGCAACTGCTCAAGGAATCGGCGTTGTCGCTCATGTAGGTAAAGAAAGAATGGCCTTCGGCATACATCTGCGCCGTAAAGTCGCCGTATTCGGTGTCTTTGGCATCGCCGTTCTCGGTAAGGAGCGCCATGGTTTCCACCGGAAAAGTAAGCACGGTGCGCAGGCGTTCGGCATTGAACCATTTCATGAAACGCTTCTGCAACCAACTGAGCGATTCCCAGCAGGGACGGCTGCCGTCGGGAAAATAGAAATTGCCGAACAGGCTCTCGAAATAATAACGGTCGTAATACGAAATATTCCAGAACACCGCCTGGTAGTTGCGCGCTCCCGTGGGTTGGTTGATGGAATAAACTATCTGTTCGAAGCAATCGGTTATCACCTTGTCCAAGGTGCGTTGTTTCTTGGAAAGATCCACCACCTTGTCGGCGTGCAGGTAATAATCCTCCCCGTATTCGAGCCCGATAAAATAGTTCATGTACATCAGGAATTCGGGCGTGGCGCAGGCTCCGCTGAGCATACTCGACACCATGAACACCATATTCACGAAACCGCCGCAGAAAGACTTGAGGTTGGTGGGTGCCTTGGAATTGCCGCCTATCGAAATGGTGCCGCCCGTAAGCCAAGGATACATGGTGATGCTGGCGCAGTAATTGGCCAGGCTCGTTTCATCATTCTTATAGATATAGTGATTGTTGAGCAAATCGATATAGCGGTCGGCCACTTCCTTGCCATACATATCCTTGAGGCGGTCGGTGAGCATGCGCCGGTTGAGGCGTATGAAATTCGACTTGGGCAGCTCCCCTATCAACGTGGCCATGTTCTTGTGCTCCACATTGGCGTTGGCATCATACTTGCTGCCGGTGGCGGCATTGGAGGCATCGCAGTAATCAATCAGGAACTTGAGTTTGTCGCGCACCTCGCGGTCTTCGATATGCTGTTGACGGTAGAGCATATAGGCTTTGGCCACCGCATAATAACGTTCCGCCATGAGCGCCACTTCCACCTGGTTCTGTATTTCCTCCACCGTCATTTCGTTGATGATGCTTACCCGGCTGAGGATATTGGCCAGCACATCCTGTGTGGCGAAACTGCCCACCGAAAGAAAAGCCTTCAAAATCGCTTTCTTTACCTTGTCAATCGAAAAGGGCTCTTTCTTTCCGTCTCTCTTAATGATAAAAAGCTCCATAACGCAATATATTTTGCAAACCCTGACAACACGGATGAACCGTCAGGATTCTTGATTACGCGAAAAACCGGCACTTGGAAAATAAAAAGACAGGAGAATATGCCCGGAAAATGGAAATTGCCGAAGCCACTCCGCCGCCTTTCACCCGAAGCGCAGGATTTGATTTCGATATGCGGCAGGTCTTCTGACTTGTTTCCCAACATACGCCCTTCCCGGTTTTACCCAGTGGTTTTCCGTATGTTACATAATGAAACTTACAGCTACGGGGATAGTTCCGGACTTTCACCGGATTCCCTTTTCATCCACCCGAGATTCTTCCGCGCCGTGCCGACGCGGCTTCTTCCCGTTCTGCGGAACCGATACCGGATGCAAAGGTACGGCGGCGAAACCGCCCCAAAAAGGATGCCTTCAAAAAATTATGAAGAAGTTTTTAACAGGCTATAAACAAAGCAGGCGGCGCGAATGCGCCGCCTGCTTAATTGCGATACATATCCGCTCCTATCGTTTGACGGCGCGAAGCACCGTGCTGCGTTTTCCGGAAGAGAGGCGGATAAGGTAAAGGCCGCTTCTTTCGGGTTTGAAGGTATGTACGCCGGGGGTGGCATTCTTTTGGAATACCAAATGGCCGGTGATGGTAAATACTTCGAGCAGGGCGGGTTCGGCAATTTCAATATGGAATTCCGAAACCGTGGGATTCGGGTAAACCGACAGGGCGAGCGGTTGCAGGTCTTGTATCGCCGTGGTGTCGCCTCCGATAACGGTATCTACCACGGTGCGAACGATAATCTTGCAATCGGCGGTGAAGTTGCCGTCCACGGTGCTTACGGT
>CAMWQD010000162.1 GCA_947176325.1 uncultured Bacteroidales bacterium
AAATTTCCTGTCGAGATTTAGAACATCCGGGAGAATGGGATGCAGGGAGTCGTTCAGGAGAACGGCATCCGCCTTTTGGCGGCGGACTTCGGAGGGAAGCTGGCGGGAAAGACGGGCGAGCACCTGTTCGCGGGTGGAACCGTCGCGTTTCATGGCACGTGCAATCTGCACCTCCTGCGGAGCCTCCACCGTCACGATATAATCAAAAAGTTTCTCCATGCCGCTTTCGAACAAAATCGCCGCCTCGGCCACGGCATAGGGCGCGGTGTAGTCTTCGCGCGACGCCAAGTCCTCAAACCACTTCCTGCAATCTTCCATAACCAACGGATGCAGGAGCGCGTTGAGCTTGGCCAATTCTTCGGGTTTGGCGAACACCTTTTCCGCCAAGACCTTGCGGTTTCGGGATGCCTCCTCGCCGAAAAGCGCGGCTATTGCGGCACGGGTGGAAGGCAGTGCCGAGATTTCCTTGGCGCGGCTGTCGGCATCGTACACCGCCACGCCCAAAGAAGAAAAAATATGGGCTACGACAGATTTGCCGCAGCCCATACCTCCGGTAAGACCGATTTTAAGCATTGGGAAGTTGCTCGGTGGCACTCGAGGCAATCGCGCTCTTTTCCATGCGCAGACGGCCTTCGTTTTCCACTTGAATCGTCACGGTGTTTTCATCAATTTCCACGATTTTGCCGTGGATACCGCCGATAGTCACGATTTTCTGACCTTTCTGCAGGCTGTCGCGGAATTTCTTGGCTTCCTTGCTGCGCTTCATCTGCGGACGAATCAGAAAGAAATAGAAAATCACCAAAATCAGGGCAATCATCATGATTTGTTGCCACATACCGCCACCATTGGCTGCGGGAGCTTGCAACATAATGTTCATCAAATACATAGTCATTTATAATTTAGGGTTAATAAATCATCCGATCAGGCCTCGGCCACTCTTCTTAATCACTTTGTCTTCCTTGAGTTTCCCGGCCACCTTGTTGAGCACTCCGTTCACGAAGGCCGCGCTGTCTTTCGAGCAAAAATGCTTCGAGAGCTCGATATATTCGTTCAGGCTCACCTTGACGGGAATGGAGGGGAAGTTAATCATCTCGCTCACCGCCACACACAGCAACACGCTTTCGGTGGCGCCTATGCGTTCCTGCCTCCAGTTCTCGAGGCTTTCGGCCACATATCGGTTGTAGGTGTCGTGATGAAGAAGCGTTTTCTCAAGCAAAGTCTTTCCGAAGTCCACCACTTCGTCGTCTACCGTCCAGCCCTCGTCGATGCCCGTTTCGTTTTCCTCTTCCATGCGGGAGAGGGTGGTGTAGGCCCAAAAGCAGGCCGATTCGTAGTCCGCTTCCCAATAAATGGAGCGTTCCTCGCAATAGGAGCGCAAGGCGGGGTGGTCGGAAATCCTGCGCTTGTAGAGACGGCGCAAAAATTCGCGATGATGCAGGAACGGGTCTTCGTCGGAAGTGTCGGCCTGCATGCGTCCCGCCACGGAGCCTTCGCCCTGATTGAGGAAAAGGCTTTCGTAAACGGCCTTCACCAAGTCGTGAAGGGCCTTGGGGTCGAATCTGTATTCGGCGGCTTTGGTTTTGAGCACACTGTCGCGGCGGAGCTTCTCTATGGCGGCGTTCTCGGCCATCATCCGCAGCCCTTCGAGGAGTTTCTGCGAGCGCACGCCGCGTTCCTTGGCCTGTTTGTATTGTTCGGCGGCATAGTCGGCCAGCGTCACGACAAACAGAAGTTGATAGTAGTAGAGTTGTGCGGTCTGATCCAAGCCTGTCAGAAAATTCTTCTGACAGGAAAGGGCGTTTTCGCATCCTCCTTGGGCAAAGCCGTAGTAGGCTTGCACTACCTTTTCGCGTATGTATCTTCGGTTAAACATCTTACAGCATTTTGCCGAAATAAGCGTGCAGGCGGGTGTCTTCGGTCAGTTCGGGGTGAAAACTCGCCGCCAGCATGTTCTTCTGGCGCACCAACACGGGGTGGCCTTTATGGGAGGCGAGGACTTCCACATCCTTGCCGCATTTTTCGATGCGGGGGGCGCGGATGAACACGGCGGGAATCTTTCCCTGAATTCCTTTCACCTGCAAGTCGGTGATGAAACTGTCTAATTGCGAGCCGTAGGCATTGCGGCGCACGGTGATATTCATCAAACCGATGCGGGCTTGCGTATAGGATTCGATGTCTTTGGCCAGCAGAATCATGCCGGCGCAGGTGCCGAAAGCGGGCATACCATGCGCGATAGCCTCGCGCAAAGGATTCATCATGCCGAACCACTCCAGTTGCTTGCCTATCGAGGTGCTTTCGCCTCCGGGCAGAATGATGCCGTCGATTTTCTTCAAGTCGGCGGCGGCCTTGACCCAAAGCCCTTGGCAACCTATGGCGGCCACGCTTTCGAGGTGCTTTTCAATCGCCCCCTGAATTCCTAAAACACCGATTGTCTTCATCTGTATTCCCTATGTCTTACCAGCCTCTTCCTGCAAAAAGTTCGTTTTCGCCCAACTGACGGACATCGATGCCGTGCATGGGTTCGCCTAAGTTCTCGCTCAGTTTGGCCAATTTGTCGGGGTTGTCGTAATGCGTGGTGGCTTCCACAATCGCCTTGGCCACTTTCTTGGGGTTGGACGATTTGAAGATGCCCGAGCCTACGAACACCGATTCGGCACCCAGCTGACGCATCAAGGCCGCATCGGCGGGGGTGGCTACGCCACCGGCGGAGAAATTGGGAACGGGCAGTTTGCCGTGTTCGGCCACGTAGCATACCAAATCGTAGGGAGCGCCGAGGTTCTTGGCTTCGGTCATCAACTCTTCCTTGCTGCAACCTTGCAGACGGTGGATGCCGTTCATCAGGGCGCGCATGTGGCGGACAGCCTCCACGATATTTCCCGTTCCGGCCTCGCCCTTGGTGCGCATCATGGCGGCACCTTCGCCTATGCGGCGCAGGGCTTCACCCAAATTGCGGCAACCGCACACAAACGGAATCTTAAAATCGTGTTTGTGAATGTGGAATTCTTCGTCGGCGGGCGTGAGAACCTCGCTTTCGTCGATGAAGTCGATGCCCAAGGCTTGCAGAATCTGCGCTTCGGCGAAGTGTCCGATACGGCATTTGGCCATAACGGGAATGCTCACCGCTTTCTTGATTTCCTTTATCATCTTCGGGTCGCTCATACGAGCCACACCGCCTTGTTTGCGAATATCGGAAGGCACACGCTCCAAGGCCATTACGGCTATGGCACCGGCATCTTCGGCAATCTTGGCCTGCTCCACGTCGGTAACGTCCATAATCACCCCGTTCTTCAACATCTCGGCCAATCCCACCTTCACCTGCCAATCGTTCGCTTTTGTACTTTTCATACCTTTTTTCAAATTTTGGTTTTTATTTATAAACCTGTCGATAAACAAAGCCTTTACCGCAGGCGTAGGCAAAGATACGAATATTTATTCTTCGCAGAGCAATTCCAGAATGGCGGTGCGGATGCCCAGTGCGTTCAGCTTTTTGTTGTGCGAATC